>NZ_LSSV01000020.1:0-100374 GCF_001658045.1 Dietzia sp. 111N12-1
GCGCCTTCGTCCTGTCCCAGGAACTACCCTTCCCCGCCGCGCCGATCATCCTCGGCATCGTCGTGGTCGTGGCAGGCGCAGCCGCGATCTGCGCGTTCGGGTTCAGGGAACGCTGCCCTCTCCGGTCCCCGCAACCGGCCGCCGTCAGCGTGGCCTGACACCGGCCCGGCCCGACGCCGGAAGACGATCCACCCCGGCCGTGCGGTCGGGGTCGTTGGCCGAGGCGCCGCGGCGGTAGGTCCTGCGGTCGCAGCTGTTGGCCGTGCCGGCGCGGCGGTCGGCCGACGCGCCGGTTGCCCTCCCACCGACGAGCCCGTCGGCGAAGCGCTTCTCGTACTCGGCCCAGGTGGCCGGCCATCGCGCCCCGGGGACGTTGAGCGTCGTCCCCGGGGGTCGCGCCATCTCGATGATGCGGTCCAGCTCGGCCTCGGTGAGCGGGGCCCCCCTCGCAGCGCCCGGAAGCATGCAAGGATAGGGTCACCTAACTAACCCAGGTCGAAGGAGAATGACGTGACTCGCCCCCAGACCCGCCCGCCGCTCACCCTCACGGTGCTGCGCACGGAGCCGGTGACCCCGCACCTCGTACGGGTCGTCCTCGGCGGGGACGGCTTCGACTCGTTCGCCGCTCGCGCGGAGACGGACAGCTACGTCAAGCTCGAACTGCCCCACGCCGGGGAGACGGTCGTGCGCACGTACACCGTCCGACGGGTCGACGCGGACGCGCGCGAGATCTGGATCGACTTCGTCATCCACGGTGACGAGGGTGTCGCCGGTCCGTGGGCCCGGTCCGTCGCACCCGGCGCCCTGGTCGCGGTGCGCGGCCCCGGCGGCGCGTACCGGCCGGACCCGGAGGCGGATTTCCACCTGCTGGTCGGTGACGAGACCGCGGTGCCGGCGATCGCGGCGGCGCTGGAGTCGCTACCGGAGGACGCCACGGGCGCGGTGTTCCTCGAGGTGTCCGACGACGACGACGAGATCCCGATCACCGCGCCGGCGGGCGTGGAGATCACCTGGGTGCACCGCGGAACCTCCTCGGCGGACGCCGGCCCCGGAGTGATCGACGGCGAGGCGCCGCTGATCGACGCGGTCCGGGGCATGCCGTGGCCGGGCGGGGACGTGCAAGCGTTCGTCCACGGCGAGGCCGAGACGGTGATGAAGCACCTGCGCCCCTATCTGCGCACCGATCGCGGCATCCCCGCCGCGCGGGCGTCGATCTCGGGATACTGGCGGCGTGGGCGCTCGGAGGAGGGCTTCCGCACCTGGAAGCGGCAGCTGGCGGAATCGGAGGAGGCGCCGCAGCAGCCCGTGAGGTGAGTCCGGGCTCACCATGCCCGGGCGACCCGGTAACCTCATGTGCCAGCACCGTTCGCATCCGGCCCCTCGCGTGAACACCGTGAGGCCCAGAAGGCACAGACAAGGGCATGGCATATGGCATTCTCACGCGCGAAGCTCATCACCGGACTGGTCGCCACCTCGGTACTCGTCCTCGCAGGTTGCTCGAGCGGTGGTGAGGACGACGCCGCCGGTGGTGGCGGCGAGTCCTACCGCATCGGCATCAACCAGCTCGTCCAGCACCCGGCCCTCGACTCCGCCACGGCCGGCTTCAAGGAGGCCTTCTCCGAGGCCGGCGTCGAGGTCGAGTTCGACGAGCAGAACGCCAACGGCGAGCAGGGCACCGCACTGACCATCGCCCAGCAGTTCGCCTCCGACGACCTGGACCTGGCCCTGGCCGTGGCCACCCCGGCCGCCCAGGCGATGGCGCAGAACATCACCGACGTGCCGCTGCTGTTCACCGCGGTGACCGACCCGGTCTCGGCGGAGCTGGTGGACTCGATGGAGGAGCCGGGCGCCAACGTCACGGGCACCTCGGACGCCGCCCCGATCGAGAAGCAGCTCGAGCTGCTCAAGGAGATCGTCCCGGACGCCGAGCGCATCGGCATCGTCTACGCCTCCGGCGAGGTCAACTCGCAGGTCCAGGTGGATCAGGCCCGTGAGGCCGCGGGCCCGTTGGGCCTGGAGATCGAGACCCAGACCGTCACCACGGTCAACGAGATCCAGCAGGCCGTCGAGGCCCTCGGTGACGTCGACGCGATCTACGTCCCCACGGACAACATGGTCGTCTCGGGCATCGCCTCGCTGGTCCAGGTCGCCGAGGGCAAGCAGATCCCGGTGATCGCCGCGGAGTCGGGCACGGTCGAGGGCGGCGCCGTCGCCACCCTCGGCATCGACTACACCGAGCTGGGCCGCCAGACCGGCGAGATGGCCCTGCGCATCCTGCGCGACGGTGAGGACCCGGCCACCATGCCCGTGGAGACCGCCACCGAGTTCACCTACGTGGTCAACGAGGACGCCGCCGAGCGTCAGGGCGTGACGATCCCCGAGGACATCCTCGCCGAGGCTGAGAAGAAGTGATCGGGACCGTCGAGGTAGGCCTCATCTACGGGGTCATGGCGCTGGGGGTCTACCTGACCTTCCGCGTGCTCAACTTCCCCGACCTCACCGTCGACGGCAGTTTCACCACGGGCGCCGCGACGGCGGCCATGGGCATTCTCGCCGGCTGGAACCCGGTGCTCGCGACCCTCGCGGGTTTCGGCACCGGGTTCCTCGCCGGCACGGTCACGGGATTGCTGCACACCAAGGGCAAGATCGACGGCCTCCTCGCCGGTATCCTCACCATGATCGCGCTGTGGTCCGTCAACCTGCGGATCATGGACGGCGCGAACATCCCGCTGCTGCGCAGCGACACCGTGTTCACGCCCCTGAAGGACGCCGGCCTGCTGGGCGAGTGGCCCGGGGTGGCCATCCTCGCGGTCGTGGTCCTGCTGCTCGGGTTGGTCGTCCTGTGGTTCCTCACCACCGACCTCGGCCTGTCCATCCGTGCCACGGGCGACAACGGCCCCATGATCTCCTCGTTCGGCGTCTCGACCGACTTCACCAAGACCCTCACGTTGGCCCTGTCGAACGGGTTCGTGGGCATGTGCGGCGCGCTCATCGCCCAGTACCGCGGTTTCGCCGACATCTCGATGGGCATCGGCCTCATCCTCGTCGGCCTGGCCTCGGTGATCATCGGGCAGGCCATCCTCGGCCAGCGCAAGCTGCTGCTCGCGGTGCTCGCCGTGATCCTGGGCGCCCTGCTCTACCAGCTCATCATCTTCGCCGCCCTCCGCGTCGGCCTGGATCCCAACGACATGAAGGCCGTCACGGCCATCCTCGTCGTGGTCGCGCTGCTGCTGCCCCGCTGGAAGGGCGCGGGCGGACGCTTCGGACGCAAACCCACCACCCCGGTCGTCGCCAACGAACGTGCGGCGGCGGGAACCGGGACCGCCGTCGCCGCCGGACCCGAGTCCGCCGGCGCCGCCGCGACCGGCACCAAGGAGGCGTGACGATGCTGACCGTCACCGGAGTGTCCAAGACGTTCTTCCCCGGCACCGTCAACGAACGCCGGGCGCTGCACGACCTCAGTCTCACGCTCGCCGAGGGCGACTTCGTCACGGTGATCGGTTCCAACGGCGCCGGCAAGTCGACACTGCTCAACGCCGTCTCCGGGCGGTTGCTCGCCGACAGCGGGAACATCGAGATCGACGGCACCAACGTCAACCGCCTGCCGCAGCACCGGCGCGCCAAGTACGTCGGCCGCGTCTTCCAGGACCCGCTCGCCGGGACCGCGCCCAACCTCACCATCGAGGAGAACCTGTCGCTCGCGTTGCTGCGCGGCCGCCGGCGGGGGCTCGGCCCGGGTCTGAGCAAGAAGCGCCGTGGCCGGTTCGCCGAGCAGCTCTCCATGCTGGAGCTCGGTCTCGAGGACCGGCTCACCGCCAAGGTCGGCCTGCTCTCGGGCGGCCAGCGGCAGGCGCTGTCCCTGCTCATGGCCGGGTTCACCCAGCCGCGCATCATGCTGCTCGACGAGCACACGGCGGCTCTCGACCCGCAGCGTGCGGAGCTGGTCACCACGATCACCGAGCGCATCGTCCGCGAGGGCGGTCTGACCACCCTCATGGTCACGCACAACATGGAGCAGGCCATCCGCCTGGGAAACCGGCTCATCATGATGCACGAGGGCCGGATCGTCTACGAGGCCGACGCCGCGACCAAGTCCGCGCTCACCGTGCAGGACCTGCTGCGCGAGTTCACCAACATCAAGGGCGCGACCCTGTCAGACCAGGCCTTCCTCGGCTGACCCGCCGAGCGCGCCCCGCGCCGGCGGCGACCCGACCAGGCCCCGCTGGCCGCCACCCCGACCGGGCCCCGCCGCCGACCGCCCGTCGAGCAGAGGAATTCGCACACCCGCTTCTCGGGCGATATGCGCGAGATCCTCTTCTCGGCGCGCGTGGTGCTGTGGGCAGGGGTGCGACTCAGCGGTCGACGGCCGCAGCCGCCTCCCAGCCGTCGCCCTGTCGGCGCACCAACCCCATCTGCTCGAACTTCTCGAACCAGCCGGGGGCCGGCCAGTCACCCCAACGCTCGGCGTAGTGGGCGCCGTTGCGCAACAGGTCGGCGAGGTGGTCGACCGGCGGATCGGCGACCGGGTGCCACCGGTGGTAGGCATGGGCGCCGGCCACGAGCAGCACCGGCACGCGGCGGTACAGCACCCTGCGCCCGAAGTCGGTGTCCTCTGCGCCGTAACCGGTGAAGGCCTCGTCGAACCCGCCGAAGTCCGCGCGTAGGCGCGCCCACAGCGCCGGGCGCAGAGCGAACGACAGGGACCAGAACATCCCGAACTCGTCCGGCTCCAGCGCGCGGGTGCCCCGGGCGGGGAACGGGCGTGCCGGGTGCGGGTCGGTGAAGGCCGGCAACTCGGCGGGGTCGGGGGCGCCGGCGGACTCGGGCAGGTAGGTGACCGGGCCCAGGCCCACGGCGCCGTCGGGCAGTTCGGAGTAGTACCACCCCAGGTCGGGGCCCGGCATGCAGTCGACATCGAGGAAGACGATCAGCTTCGCGCCCAGCTCGGCCGCTCTGTCTCCGCCGAGGTTGCGGCTCCGGGCGACGGGCAGGTCGGGGCCGGCCTCCAGCTCCACGACCTCGACGCCGTCAGCGGCGAGTTCCTCGGCCAGGTCGGCACTGCCCGGCCGCTCGGGCAGTACCACGACGTGCCGGGCGCCGGGCAGGTGCTGGGCCATCGCCCGACGTTGTGAGCGGAGGTGCTCGGCGCGACCGGGCGTGCAGACCGTCACCACCGCGATCGACGCTGCGGCGGTCACAGCGTGGCCTCCGCCGCGTGACGGGCCCCCTGGCCCGCACCGTGGCCTGCCGCGTGACGGGCCCCGTGGCCCACCCCGTGGCCCACCCCGTGGCCTTCCGGCTCGTGACCCGCGGCGACCGCGGTGAGCACGCCGGCCAGGCGGGCGGCCGCGCCGTCGACCTCCCACGCCTCCCGCAGGCCCGACCCGGCACCCGGGGTCGAGCGGGCGCGCTCGAGCGTGCGCCGGATCGAGTCGACCAGCTGCTCGACCGGGTCGTCGCGGCCCACGACCTCCGCCAGCCCCAGCGTCCGGAGGGTGCCGGCGGTGGCGTCCTGCTCGCCGAAGGGGCGTTCCTCTGGAGTCACGACGACGTGGGCGTCGGCGGCGGCGAGGTCGGCTATCGAGCTCTGCCCGGCGGCGGTGATCACCACGTCGGCCCGGCACAACTCGTCCCACGGGTCGGCCACCCAGCGCCCGCCCGGCCCGCCGAGCGAGATCCACTCGACGTCGCCGAGTAGCCCGGGAACGGTGTCCCAGCGGGCGTCGTTGCCGGCACCACCGGAGCCCCGCAGATGCAGGACCCTCGGTCGGCCACCGCCCCGGGCGCCCGGGTCGGGAGCGCGGTCGGCGAAGCGCGAGACCCCGCCGACGGGCACCAGCGGGCGGTCCGCCCCGGCGGGGACCGGCGCTCCGGCGGCGCGCGGCCACCCGGCGACCAGGGCCGAACACACCCCGTGCGCGAGGACGTGCGGGGCGTCGTCGCGGCGCCCCGGCAGGACGGTGGTGACCACGGGAGTCCCGGTCAACCGCGCGGCCAGGGTCACCTCGACGGAGATGTCGCTCCAGAACACGTCCGGCGCGGTCCGGTCGATCCACCCGGCGATCATCGCCATGCGCTGACGGAGTCCGGTCTGCCCCAGCGGCACCCAGTGCAGCCTGCCTCCGGCGGTCGGGTCCGCCACCGGCCCGGCCTCGCCGTAGTCCAGTGGGAGCGGGAGGACCCGGATCCGCCCGGGGTCGGGATTGGCGTCGTCGCGGATGCGGGCGGAGGTGAGGACGGTGACCTCGTCGTCCAGGTCGGCGGCGACCGAGAGCGCCCGCTGCACGTGGCCGTTGCCCTGGTGGTGGGCGTAGATCCCGATCACGACGCGGCGCCCACCAGCAGCCCGCGCAGGCGGGCCTCGAGCTGGTCGATGCGAGCGTCGTGGGAGAACGCGGCGGCGGCGGCGCGGGCGGTCGCGGCGCGGTTCAGCGTCAACGCGGCGGGGATGCCGGCCGCGAGGGCGGACGAGGGGTCGCGACCCGGTTCGACCAGCACCACGCCGGGTTGGCCGCTGAGGATCTCCCGGATGCCGCCACGCGCCAGGGCCACGACCGGGGTACCGCAGGCCAGCGCCTCGACGGCGGTGAGCCCGAACGGTTCCTCCCAGCACGGGGTCACCAGTGCGACCGCGGCCGAGGCGACGAGCGGGACGAGCGCGTCCCGACCGAGCGGACCGTGGTAGCGCACGCTGTCGCCGGCGTCGCGCAACCGGGGCGCGAGCACCCTCTCCATGTACCGGTCGTCGCCGACCCGGCCGGCCAGGTCGAGCCGGAGCCCGGTGCGCCGGGCCGCCTCGACCGCCAGGTGCGGGCCCTTCTCCGGAACGATCCGGCCGGTCCACACGGCGCGGGGACGGTCGGTGGGCCGGAGGCCGACCCGGGAGGTGCGCCCGGCGACCGGTCGGGCCGCAGCGGCGGTACCGGCGGCGGCGGTACCGGCGGCGGGCCGGAAGGCGGAACGGGCGGCGGAACGGGCGGCAGTCCGCCCGGCGGCGGCTGCCCGGGGGCGCCAGATCTGCAGGTCGACCCCGTTGGGCAGCACCTCGGCACCGTGGGGCACCCGCCAGGACCCCAGGACGGAGTGACTCACGGCGAGCACCCTGCCGGTCGCCGACCCCAGCCGGTCGAACGCCTCCTGCATGGGCGCCAGCTGCGGGCAGTGCAGGGTCGTGATCATGGGCGTGGCCATCTCGGCCGCGCGGACGAGCGGGACGTGCGACAGGCTGTGGTTGAGCACCACGTCGAACCCGGACACCGCCACGTGGTCCATGAGTCGCTCGAACTCCGCAGCGTCGGCCTCGTACCCGCCGGGCGGGTAGTAGCTGTCGCCGCGTCCGGTGGCGGCGGCCAGGGTGGTGAACTCGTGGCGCCGGTCGTGACCCTCACTGCCGGCGGCGGCGTAGAGCGTGACGCGGTGTCCCCGTGCACGCAGGGCCCGCACCTCCTTGGCCACCACGACCTCGAGCCCACCGGCGTACGGCTCCCGGATGGGGAACCGCGACGGGCCGATCACCGCGATGTCGAGTAGATCTTCGTTGCGGGCGTCCACGGGCCCCCTCTCGTCTCGTCGCCCCCGGCGGGTGCGGAGGATGTCGGAACCTCTGATAGTGGCCCCCCGGGGGGCCCTCCGCCACCGCTGGCCACCCCCGGCGCTCACCAGCCGCCGAGCACCCTCTCGAGCCGCACCCCCGCGCCGTCGTCGTCGATGCCCCGGACGCCGGCGTGCGACGCCGTGACCGCGGTCGGCTCGGGTGGCTGGTCGCCCCAGTGGAGTTCGCGTGCGAGCGCCCGCGAGCTGCGGACCTCCGCGAGGCTGTAGCCCTCGTCGTCGTCCAGGGTCACGCTCCCCACGGGTGGGCACAGCGCGCGCAGGCGCCGCGGGTCGAGCGCCCCCAGCGCGCAGGGACGGAGGATGTCGACGAGGACCGGGGGACGACGACGAGGGCCCGCGCCCGGCGTCCCGGGCCGCCACCACCGACCGCGCGCCCCGAGGGTCACCCGGGGGTCGTGGGCGAAGAGCCGGGCGATCACGGCGGCGTCGGGTGTGGCGGGGTCGACGGTCACGGCCACGTCGCCCCAGGCGAGCAGGGAAATGCAGGTCGCGGCCGCGGAGCCCGTCCCGGCGAACTCGGGGCTGCCGGCGTGGACGTGGACCGCGACCGACGGCAGGGCGAAGATCCCGGCGGCCGGCCGAGTGAGCGGTGAGGCGATGAGGCCGGCCAGGAGGGCGGACTCGGCGTTCTTCTGGGCGAGTTTCCGGGCGAGCCGGTCCGACTCGTCGCGGTGACCGTCCGCCTGACCGCCGTCGGTGTGGTCGGCGTCGGCGCGGCCGGCCCAGTCGGGGCCGTCGTGCCAGGCCACCGCGTCGGGTAGGTAACGCAGGCGCCCGCCGGCCTGTTCGCACCGCCACGCCAGATCCCAGTCCTCGCCGCCGTAGCCGACGATGTCCGGGTCGAACCCGCCGGCGAGGTCGTAGAGGCGGCGGTGCAGGCCGCACGCTGCGGACAACACGCCCCGCCACAGGTCCTCGCCGCGGGTGAGGTCCGTCGTCTCCGCGTAGAACGCCGCAGGCCAGGCGGGGTCGGGGAGGATCTCGTCCGGTTCGAAAGTCGGCTCGGCCCCGGTCCGGGTGACGGCGAACCGGCCGTACCGCCGGCGGCCCACTGCGAGCAGGTCCGGGTGGCCGTCCAGCGCAGCGCACATCGTCGCCACGAAGTCGGGCCCCGGGACGGTGTCGCCGTCGAGGAACAGCAGGAGGTCGCCCTCGCCCGCGCAGGCGCCGAGGTGGCGCGCTGCCGAGGCACGGAAGCCGCGATCGTCCTGGCGCACGACAGTGACCTCGGGCGGGACCACCGGCGCGGTGCGAGAGCCGTCGTCGGCGACGATGACGCGCACGGCCCGTCGGGGGTCGCTCTGGTGGCGCAGCGCCGTGAGGATCCGGTCGAGCATCGGCTGGTCCTCGTAGAACGGGATCACCACGTCGACACTGTTCGGTGCGTCAGTGCTCGCGGAGTCTGTCATGCGAGCCATCCCTCCCACGCCCGGCGGTACGCCCGGCCGAGGTCGGCCATCCCCGACGGCGCCGCCTCGCGACGGGTGGGGGACGGGTCGTCGAGGAGTCGGCGCAGGTCGCCGGCGAGATCCGCCCCGTCGGTGATCAGCAGGGAGCCGGGATGCCGGCGTTCCATCTCGCGGGTGTAGTCCGAGTCGTAGACCAGGGGGCGTCGCCCGGCCGCGGCCCAGGTGTTGAGCGACCCCGACGCCGACACGTTCCGGAACAGGGCGACGGGCACGGTGACCTCGCCGAGGACGCGGGCGAGGTCGTCGTCGTCGATCCGACCCGTCACCTCCGCGCCGCCACCGGCGGCCCGGACGATCTCCAGCGCGGCGTGGACGTAGTCGTCGTGCCCCTCGGCGGGCGTCCCCAACAGGCGTAGTGACACGGCCTCGTCGCCGGCGTCGGCGAGCGCGGCGACGGCGTCGGCCACCACGTCGACGGCCTTGCCCGGGTGCAGGAATCCGAACACGCCCACCGACCGGGCGTCGGGGGTCAGGTCGGCGGGCGGCGCCAGGTCGGGGACGGGCAGCGGGATGACGGCGTCGACAGCGATGTCGGCCGCCGCGCAGAGGTGGCGCTCGTGCTCGGAGCTCGCCACGACGAGCCCCGCCGCCCCCGCGATGCGCTGGTAGGCCCGCGTGCGCCGCCGACACCGCTCGGCGCCCTCCGCAGGCTGGGGGACGTCATGCAGGGTGACCGCGATGCGGCGGCGGCGCGCCAGATCCTCCACGGTCGTCGCGGCCTCGTCAGCGGTGGCGCCGAAGAGGGAATCGGTGACGTGCAGGTGGACCGGCACGCCGGGTCGGGCGTCGAGTACCTCGCGTACCCCGGCGACGTCCGCGACCTCGAGCACCTCCGTCCCGGCCGCGCGGGCGCACTCCACCGCGAACCGGGTCACCCCGTGTTCGGGCGGCCCCAGGGCGAGTGTGAGCGGGGCGATCGTCAGCGGCGCGTGCTGCTCGCCGGCCCCCGCACCGCTCACCTCAGCCCCAGCATCTCGATGCGGGCGGCGTGCCGACGCAGGCCTTCCTCCACCACTCCGGGCGTGGCCGCGTACCAGTCGAGGTGGGCGTCGATGATCCCGCGGCTGGGCACCGGGACGCCGTCGACCAGCCACTCGCCCGAGCGGGCGCCCCCGGCGACATCACCGGCCTCCACGCCGAGCGCCCGTGCGACGGTCGACTCCACCGGCGCGCGCGTGCCGCCGAGGGGCTCGCGGTCGCCGATGCGGGGCGGGTCGGTGAGCAGGCCCGCGGGCAGGCGCTCGATGATGCGGTCGAACACCGTGGCCAGCGTGTGCCGGTCGGGGTGGTTGATGGTGTGCCAGCACGGGACCCCCTCGAGGAGGTCCGAGGCGACCAGCGTGCCGTGGGCCTGCTCGCGCACGCGCAGCGCCTCCACCGACTCGGCGGCCGCGGCCCGCGCCTGCTCCGGGGTCGGAGCGGCGTCGAGAACGCTCCGGTCACCGGTCGCGGCGGCGACGATCGCCCGCAGGTCGTGGTACGGCGCGATCGGCGGGACCAGGGAGCGGTCGTGGGGTGGGCGGACCAGCACCTGGTATGGATGCAGTCCGGCGTACCGCAGGACGGGGGTCAGCACGACCGTGGCCGAGGCCGGCAAGCGCGCGGCGAGCTGGCGGTGTCCGAGCGGGAGGTCGCGGTAGTCGTCGCGAACGGGTTGGACGATCAGCACGTCCGTGCGGGCGAGGTCCGCCTCCAGGCCGGGCAGGTCGTCGGCCGTCATCTCGTACACCGGCCGCACGTCCACCACCCGGACCTCCGCGGAGGCCCGGAGCAGGTCGCGGTAGACGTCCGCCTGGCAGTTGCCGATCACCATGACGGTCGGGAGGTCGGGGGTGCTCACCGGGCCGAGCGTATGCAGGGGCCCAGGTGGCGGCAACCGGCGGGCGTGGCACGGTGGCGGGGTGAACACTGGCTCCTCCCCGGTCCCGCCGCCGCTGTCGTCGGCGTCTTCGCGCCCGTCAACGCCGCCGTCGCCGTGGCCGCCCACGCTGCAGCCGCCCACGCCGCCGATCCGGGTGCGCTCCGTGCCGGCCGGGCACGACTTCGTCCGCCACGCCATCTCGCCCGCGGCCGACGTCACGGTGCTCGCGGACCCCGTGCTGGACCCGGCCGAGCCCGCCCGCTGGTGGCCGCACCCGGCGCTCGAAGCCGCCGACCGTCCCGAGGTCCTCGACGGGGCCGACCTCGTGCATGTGCACTTCGGCTACGAGCATCGCTCCCCCGGGCAGATCGGGGAGTTCGTGGCGGCGTTGCGGTCGCGGGGCCTGCCGCTGGTGGTCACCGTGCACGACCTGACCAACCCGCACGAGCCCGACCCCGCCGCCCATCTCGAGCGCACCGGCCACCTCGTGCGGGGCGCCGCCGCGGTGATCACGCTGACCCGCGGCGCTGCCGAGGAGATCCGCGAACGGTGGGGCGCTCGCGCGCAGGTCCTCCCGCATCCCCGGCTCATGGCCGCGGAGGTCACCGAGCCGTACCGGCTCGCGCGGCTCGATCGCTCCGGCGGCGGGCGCACGGTCGGTGTGGTGCTGGGCTCGCTGCGCGCGGGAGTCGCCGGCGAGGAACTCCTGGCCCCGCTGGTCACCGCGCTGCCCGAGGGTGCCCACCTGACGGTGATGGTCCGCGCGGACGCCCTGGCCGCCGCGCGCGATCCGGAGCATCCCCGCCACGCGGCCGCGACCGAGCTCGACCGGCTCGCCGCCCATCCGGACGTCGAGGTCCGTGCCCACGACCACCTCGCCGACGACGACCTGTGCGCGGCCCTGGCCGGAATCGACGCGCTCGTCCTGCCCCACCGCCACGGCACCCACTCCGGCTGGCTGGAGCTGTGCCGCGACCTGGGGCTGCCGCCGGTCATCCCGCGGATCGGGTACCTGGCCGAGCAATGGGACCCCGGCGCGCTCGGGCCCGGCGCGGTCGGATCGGGCACGGTCGTTTCGGGCACGGTCGGATCGGGGGCGGTCGGATCCGGCCCGGCCGTCTACGACCCGGCCCACCCCACCGCCGACGACCTGCGCCGCTCGCTGGTGGCTGCCCTCGACGGCCCGCCGGTCCCGCCGCGGGCTCCTGCGTCCGAGGACGCCGCGGTCGCCGCCGCCCACGCCCGGATCTACCGGACCGCACTGGCCCGGGCCGGGGCGCGCGACCACGACTGATCCCGCCTGATCCCCTCCATTTCCGGTGGGTGGTCACATCTGTTCACGTTTTCCCAGGTGAGTGCGCCGACATACCGACATTTGCGACCACTCGACGACTCTGGCGGGCGGGCGGACCCGGTCGGCGCGTCAGGCCTCCCGGCGGCGGACCATCTCGTTTATCCACTCCGGCGCGTACGGCGACGTGCAGTTCGGCGGCGTCGGGTAGTCACGCAGCACACCCAGGCGCTCGCCGATCTCCAGCGCGCGCGCCCGCAGATCCGGATGCTGGATCCCGATCTGGGCCAGGCACGTGTTCATCTCCCACTGCAGCCGCTCGTGGGCTCCGGCCATCTCGGCCTCGATCACGTCCAGCAGCGCGGGCAGGTCCAGCCCCTCGGGCTTCTTGACCACCCGGTCGGCGGTGAGCGCCCAGCCGGCGGAGGCGACCACAGGGTCGGCGTCGCCCACCCACGCCACGCGCAGGTCCTCGGCGTGCGGGCCCTTCATCACGACGTAGCCGACCAGCCAGTCGTGGACCTTCCGGGTGCGGGCTTCGCGCAGCATCGTGTCCAGTTCGGTGGCGGAGAACTCCTTGGGCCGGCAGATGAGCAGCGCGAGCAGCCGCGCGGCCGAGTCGCCCGTGTCCCACAGCTCCAGGGCCAGCGGATGGTTCTTCTTCACCCGCTTGGCCACCGCGCGGAGCGTGGTGAGGTTGACCGCGTGATCGTCACCGTTCCGCTCGTTGACCTCCCGGATCCGCGCGTCCTCGAGCTCCGCGAGCTCGGCCATCACCTCGTCGCGGGTCGGCGTTGTCGTCGTCGTCATCGTCGTCTCCTCGTCCGTCCCTGGCGGCGGCACCGTGCGCGCCTCGCGCCGCCTCCCCGTCCGCACCTCGTCGGCGCCCCGCCCGCACCTATACTCGCCGCGTGCGCCTGTGGAGCATCGATCCCGTCCTGCTCGACCGCGCCGCGCTGGTCGCCGGGTGGCGCGAGGGGCTCCTGGCCCAGAAGGTACTCCGCGGGCTGACCAAGGGCTATCGCAGTCATCCGCAACTCGAGCGTTTCCGCACGCTCCCCGACCCGGTCGCGGGGGTCGCCACCTGGCTGCACGGGCTCGCCGACGCCGCCGATGCGCGCGGCTACCGCTTCGACCGCACGCGCGTCGTCCTGCCGCCCGGGGTCGAACGCCTGCCGCTCACCGACGGGCAGCTCGCGCTGGAGTGGGCACACCTGCGGGCCAAGGTGGCCGAGCGCGACCCCGCGTGGCTGGACCGACTCGTCTCACCGCGCCCGCACCCGATGTTCGACCTCGTCCCGGGGCCGGTGGCCGCCTGGGAACGCGCACCCCTACCGGAGGCCTGACATGCCGAGACCGTTCGCTCACGTGCCCCTGCCCGTGCGCCTCGCCCCCGCCGCGGTCTCCACGGCGCTGGCGTTGTGGCCGATCCGCCGACCGTTCGTCGCCGCGACCGCCGGGTGGGTGTGGAGCCTGCCCGCGCAGGAACTCCCGCTGCACGTCGGAGCGCTGGTCGGGGCTGCGACCGCGCCCGCGCTGGCCGGCCGGTCCGGCCGGGGCGCGCGTCCCCCCGATCGCGTGGGGGTCGGCATCGCCGCGCTGACCTGGGCGGGTCTGGGTGTGGTGGTGTCGCGGCACGTCGCCGCGGCCGCCGTCCTCGACCGCGCGCTGGGCGAGGGTCTGGGCGAGGGGCTGGGCGACGGGGAGACGACGACGAGCCCGTCGGCCCTCCACCGCACGCCGTGGCCGAGGGTCCTGTTCCGCCCGTGGCCGCTGCCGCCGCGCGGGGTGCGGGCCCGCCGGGGCATGGTCTACGGACCGGACCCGAAGGCCAACCGCTTCGATCTCTACACCCGTACCGGATCGTCTGGGGCCGGTGGTGGCAGCGGCAGTGGCGGCAACAGCGACAGTGGCGCCGGCGACGTCCGCGGTGTGCTCGTCCACATCCACGGTGGGCACTTCCGGGCGGGCGGCCCGAGCCGGGAGTCGCGGGAGATGCTGTTCGACCACGCCGCGCGCGGGTGGGCGGCGATCAGCACCACCTACCACCTCTCGCCGACCCCGGAATCGGGATTCCCGCAGCACCTGGTCGACGTCAAGCGGCTCCTGCGGTGGATCCGCACCGAGGGCCCGGCGCACGGGATCAGGGCCGACGCGCCGATCGTGGTGGCGGGCAGCTCGGCCGGGGCACACCTCGCGATGATGACCGCCCTGACCGGGGACGATCCCCGGTTCCAGCCGGGATTCGAGGACGCCGACACCACGGTCGCCGGCGCGATCGGGTTGTACGGCTACTACGGTCGGCTGGGCCTCGAGACCCGGGACGTCTCCGACCCCGTGCGCCACGCGGCCTCCGGCGCCCCGCCGGTGGCGATCATCCACGGCACCCACGACACCTACACGCCGGTGAAGGGGTCACGCCGACTCGTACGGCACCTGCGCGCCGGGTCGCCGAACCCCGTCGTCTACGCCGAGCTCCCCGGCGCCCAACACGGGTTCGACGCGGTGCGTTCGCGGCGCTACTTGGCGGTCGTCGACGCGGTCTCGAGATTCACCGACCGACTCGCCTGATGTCGGCAGCAAGCACGCCTTGGCGGGCGTAGTGTCGCCCTCAGCCGACGGAACCCCATCACCGAGGAGCCCCGATGCCACTGTCCGGCGAGTACGAACCCAGCCCGAGCGAGTGGGTGCGGACGCAGGTCGAGACGTACGAGCAGACCGACGGCGAGGAGGGCGGTGACCTCGCGGGCATCCCCGTGGTGATTGTGACCACCGTCGGCCGGAAGTCCGGCAAGCTGCGCAAGACCCCGCTGATGCGCG
Source organism: Dietzia sp. 111N12-1 (assembly GCF_001658045.1). NCBI lineage: Bacteria > Bacillati > Actinomycetota > Actinomycetes > Mycobacteriales > Dietziaceae > Dietzia > Dietzia sp. 111N12-1. The sequence goes on from NZ_LSSV01000020.1 coordinate 15,056, forward strand.
TCGAGCACGAGGGGTCGTACGCGGCCGTCGCCTCGCAGGGCGGCGCTCCCACCCACCCGGTCTGGTACTGGAACATGAAGGCCGATCCCCACGTGGAGGTCCGCGACAGGGACCGGGTCGGCGACTACACGGCCCGCGAGCTCAGCGGCGCCGAGCGCGACCGGTGGTGGGAGCGGTCCGTCGCCGTGTACCCCGATTATCGCGACTACCAGCAGAACACCGACCGGACCATCCCGGTGTTCGTCCTGGAGCCGCGCGATTAGGCTCAGCGCGGGGAATTCCAGAGCGGAACACTCCGCGATACACCAGGAGGGCGCCGGATGAGCCGAATCGCTCTCGTCCTCGGATGCGGGGGCACGATCGGCGGGGCCTGGATGATCGCCGCCCTCCACGCGCTCACCGAGCAGACGGGATTCGACCCCCGGGAGGCGGACGTCCTTCTGGGGACCTCGGCGGGCGCCGAGCTGGTGACCATGCTCGCCGGCGGCATCGGGGTCGACGAACTGGTCGATATGCAGCGCGGGCAGGCCTGCGACATGCGGCTGCGCGAACACATCGCCTCGACCCCGCCCGGGCGGCCGCCGCTGCCCCGGCTCCCACTGCTCAACCCCGGTCTGCTCCGCACACGGTCCGGGCTGGGCGCCCTCACCGGTATCGCCCCCACCGGTCGCGGCGACGCCAGCTGGTTGCAGCGACTGGCCGAGGGCTTCGAGGTCGGCGCCTGGCTCCCCCACACCGGTGCCCGGATCGTCGCCTACGACGTCCTCGCCGGGGAGCGCGTCCTGTTCGGCGCCCCGGGCTCGCCGATGGCCACCGTCGGCGAGGCGTTGCGCGCCTCCTGGGCGACCCCCGGGTGGATGCCACCGGTGCCCGTCGGTGACCGGATCTTCGTCGACGGCGGCATGGGTTCCACCGCGTCCGTGGACCTGATCGGGCCGGAGGACGCCGACCTCGTGTTCGTCCTCGCCCCGATGGCCTCGGCGCCCGGCGTCCGCGTCCCCGGCCGGGGCGGCGGGATCGAGTACCGGCTGATCCGCCGCCCGATGTCCACCCAGCTGCACGACGAGGTCGCGAGCGTCCGCGCCCGGGGTACGACCGTCGTCCCGATCCTGCCCACCGTCGTCGACCTCGCCGGCCTGGGCGCCCACTTCATGAACGCCTCCCGACGGGAGGCGGCGTTCGAGTCGTCCATGGTGACCGCGCCGGAGACCGTCCGCGACGCGCTGGCGGACAACGCGGTCGACGTGTGAGTCCGGGTCGATCGCGCGAGTGGCGCCAGCCGCGCGTGGTGATCGTCGGGGCCGGGGTCGCCGGCATCACCGCCCTGCACGTCTTCCGCGAGCGGGGCTTCACCGACGTCACCGTGCTGGAGAAGGGCTCCGACGTCGGCGGGGTCTGGTACTGGAACCGCTACCCGGGCCTGACGTGCGACGTGCCCTCCCAGCTCTACCAGTTCCGGTTCGCGCCGAAACCCGACTGGTCGCACGTGTGGGCCGACGGTCCCCAGATCCAGCGCTACCACCGCCGGGTCGTCGACGACCTCGGCCTGGCCGGGCACATCCGGACCGACACCGAGGTGGCCGCCGCCCGCTGGGACGAGGGCACCGCGACGTGGGAGCTGACCCTCGCCGCCCGGGGCAGGGGCGTGGGCGGCGGTGGCGGTGGTGGCGACAGCGCCGACGGGCGCGGTCACGACGACGACGGCGACGGCGACGAGACCATCATCGCGGACATCGTCGTGTTCGCGACAGGGGTCCTGCACCACCCGGCGATCCCCGACATCCCCGGACTGGCGGACTTCCGCGGGGAGGTCGTCCACACCGCGCGCTGGCCCGACGGGCTCGACACGACCGGTCGCCGCGTCGCCGTCCTCGGGACCGGCTCGACCGGCGTCCAGGTGGTGTCCGCCCTCGTCGGTGAAGCGGGATCGGTCACGCACTACGCCCGCACGCCCCAGTGGATCCTGTGGGCCCCGATGCGGATGCGCCAGCTCGTCGTCGTCGGCTCGGTACTGCGGCGGTTCCCCACCGCCCACCGCGCGCTGTACGCCGCGCTGCAGTGGGGGTCCGGCGTCCTCGCCGACATCACCACCAGACCGTCGTGGCGGCGGCGCGCGGTCCAGGCCTACGCGCGGCTCTCCCTCCGGGCGCAGGTCCGGGACCCCGACCTCCGCGCCCGGCTCACGCCCGACGACGAGCCGCTGTGCAAGCGGCAGGTGGTCTCGGGGACGTACTACCGCGCCATCCAGCGCAGCGACGCCGAACTCGTCACCGACGCGATCGCGCAGGTCACCCCGGACGGGATCCGCACCGCGGACGGCACCGAGCGTCCCGCCGACGTGATCGCGCTGGCGACCGGCTTCCGCGCACACGACTACATGCGCCCCATGGAGGTCGTCGGACGCGACGGCCGCACCCTCGAGCGCGAGTGGGCCGACGGCCCGCGCGCCTACCGGATGACCGCCATCCCGGGCTTCCCGAACGCGTTCACCGTGCTGGGCCCCAACTCCCCCACCGGCTCGATCTCACTGCAGCACACCGCCGAACTCACCGCCCGGTACATCGCCCACTGGCTCGAACTCCTCCGCGACGGCGCGATCCGGTCGGTGGAGGTGACCGAGGAGGCGACCGCCGAGTTCAACGATGACGTCGCCGGGGCGATGGGGCCGACGGTCTGGAACACCGGCTGCCACTCCTGGTACTTCCACGACGGCGGCACGATCGACCTGTTCCCCTTCGACCGGGCGCGACTGGCCGAGCTCATGAGGGAACCGGACCACTCGCACTTCCGGGTGGGCTGAGTGCCCGGTGCCGCTGGGTGCGCCGGGCTGGCGCGCCCGGGCTAGCTAGCGGGCCGCCCGCCGGTTGACCGGCCGGGTCCCGTCGCCCAGGTCCGGTCGGGGGAGGCGCCGGCCCGGGTCGGCCAGACCGACGACGTGGCCGTCCGCCGACAACCGCGTCATCGCCTCGAGCAGCATCCGGCGCGCGCTGGCGTTGACCGAGGACACGCGGCTGAGGTCCAGGGTCACCTCGCTCGGCCCCTCGGGGATCTCGGCGAGGCGTCGCAGGACCTGTTCGGCGCTGGCGAACGTCATGGGGCCCTGCAGCCGGAAGGTGCGGCGCCCGGAGATCTCGTCGAACCGCACCGAGCGGACGGCCTCCACGTCCGTGACGGTGGTGTTCATCAGGTGCAACTCGAGGTCGTGGGACAGCCGCTCGAAGGTGCGCACACCCTCCACGCTGTGGCCGTGCTCGTCGAGTCGTGGGGAGAACACCCCGAGCCCGACCTGCCCGGGCAGGGCACCGAAGATCCCGCCCGACACCCCGCTCTTGGCGGGGATCCCCACGGTGGACATCCAGTCCCCGGCGGCGTCGTACATGCCGCAGGTGGCCATCACGGCGAGCACCTGCCGGGCGACCGGCGCCGACACCACGCGTTCCTTGGTGACCGGGTTGATGCCGCCCGTCGCCAGCGTCACCGCCATCACCGCCAGGTCGCGCACGGTCACCCGGTAGGCGCACTGCCGGGTGTAGCCGCGCACCACCTCATCCGGGTGGTTCGCGATGATCCCGCCCGCGCGCACAAGGTTGGCCATGGCCCGGTTGCGGAACGCCGTGCGCAGCTCGGAGTCGAGCACGGCGTCGTCCACTCCGAGCTCGCGGCCCGCGAAGGCGGACAACCCCTGCCGCACCGCCTCGTCGCGGTCGTCCTGGGTCGCGTCGGGCTCGCTCACCAGCGTGTGCGTGGTGATGGCCCCGATGTTGATCATCGGGTTGCGCGGCCGGCCCGTCTCGCGGTCCAGTGAGATCTGGTTGAACGCGTCCCCGGACGGCTCCACCTCGACCTTCTCCAGGACCGCCTCGATTCCCCGGTCCCGCAGCGCGAGCGCGTAGACGAACGGCTTGCTCATCGACTGGATGGTGAACTCGGCGTCCGCGTCGCCGGCGGTGTAGACGATGCCGTCCATCGTGCAGGCGGCCACCGCGAACCGATCGGGGTCCACGGCCGCGAGTTCGGGGATGTAGTCGGCGAGCCGGCCGGCGTCACCGTTCGAGCAGGCGTCGCGGATCTCGAGCAGATAGTCAGGTACCGGCGTCTTCACGCCACCAGCGTGTCATGCCGGAGGGCCCGGGGCGGCGTGTGCACCGCCCCGGCCCCTCCGGCACCGCGAACCGGTCGCGGTCACGATCGTCGTCAGCGCTCGTGGTCAGTAGCCGTGGTCAGTGGTCGTGATGGTCGTCCGCCTTGGTCGGGTGGACGGTCCCGTGCTCGTGCTCCGGCGGACCGTACAGCGAGTACACCTTGAGGTCGTCCTCACCGATGTTGGTGACGTTGTGCCAGCTCCCGGCGGGCACGAGGATGACCCAGTCGTCGGAGACCTCGCGCACGAAGTCGAGCTGATCCTTCGCGGGGCCCATCTCGACCCGACCCTTCCCGGCCTCGACGCGCAGGAACTGGTCGTGGTCGTCGTGGACCTCGAGACCGATGTCGTCCCCGGGCTTGATGCTCATGACGGTGAGCTGCATGTGCGATCCCGTCCACAGCGTGGTGCGGTAGTTGTCGTTGGCGAGGGTGGCGTCCTCGATGTCGACGACGAACGGGTTCGGACCCTGATCGGTGGGGCTCATCGATGCTCCTGCTTCTTCGTAAACGGGTGTACGCGGTGGCCGGCGGCCAGCGTTCCGTCTCGAGTTTCGACGACTCCCGGGACGCTCGCAAGCAAGGGCATCCTCCCGAGGCGCGGCCCGGGCGACATGTCCCCATCCCGTCACGGGGCCACAACGATCAGGCCACGAGGGTTCACGTACCCCCTGCGCAGGGCGAGAACGTCGCCCTCGTCGATGGGAACGGCACCCGCATCAACGTCGTCCAGACCGACGTGGACGCCACCAACGGCGTCATCCACGTCCTCGACGGAGTCCTGATGCCGCCCGCCTGACCGGCCGGTGACACTCGCTGCGCCCCGACCCGGTCCTTCCCCGACCGGCCGGGGCGCGGCTCGTGTCAGGCGGACGTGCAAGCTGGACGTGTCAGCTGCGCGCGCCAGCCGGTCGGGTCAGCGGGGCGTGTCGTACCTCTTGAGGTCACTGGTGGCCGGGCCCTCGATGAGCTCGCCACACGCCGAGAAGCGGGACCCGTGCCAGGGGCAGTCCCACGACCGCTCCACGTCGTTCCACGTCAGCGCGGCTCCCATGTGGGGGCACAGCAGGCCGACGCGGCAGGTCTCGCCGTCGTCGCCCGTCGCCTCCCCGATCGGTCGGATACTCGGCCGTGGCTTGCGCACGATCGCCTGCGCCGCGGTCGCCGCGAGCTGGACGGGCACGTCCGCGAACAGTGGGACGGCGTTCTTCGCGATGCCCGTGATGCTGGGCTTGCCGAACGACACCCGCGGGTCCACGCCCTCGAGCCGATCGACCATGATCCCGGCCGCCGCCGGCGCGCCCGTGAGGCCCCACTTGCTGTAGCCGCCCGCGAAGTGCACGCGCCCCTTACCCCATGGCAGGGGCCCGGACTTGGGCAGCATCGTCACCGGGTGGAAGTCCTGCGCGGACCAGCCGTGGGTCATCGTCGCGCCGGGGAAGTACTTCTCCGCGTACTCCCGCAGCGAGTCGATCTTGGACGCGGTCCCCGTGGCGGTGCCGGTGCGGTGCCCGTTGCCGCCGACGAACAGCACCTCACCGCCGGGCGAGGGCACCGTCCGCAGCGAGCGGACCGGGCTCTCGACCGAGCCGTACATCCCCTCCGGCAGGCCTCCGGAGTACTCGAACGCGCAGAGGTAGGACCGCTCGGGTTCCATCGTCGCCACGGTCGGGCCGCGGTCCAGGGCCGGGGACGCGGTCGCCAGCACGACGTCGCGGGCGGTCATCGTGCCCGGATGCGCGGTGACCTTGACGAACGCGTCCTCCCCGGTCCCCTGCGCTGTGAGTCCGGTGACACGGGCGTGCTCCACGATCCGCACGCCGAGGGCCGTGGCCGCGCGGGCCAGCGCCGCGAGCGCCTCCACCGGGTCGATCTGCATCTGATCCGGCAGCTCCACGGCGGACCGGGCCGGGAACGGCACGTCCACGCGGTCGTACCAGCGGGCGGGCAGACCCAGGTCGACGAGGGTCTTCATCTCCTTGCGCAGGGTCGACGTGCCCATCCGCCCCTTGGAGAACGTCACCGCACGCCGACGCTGGGAGTCGACGCCGTGGGCCTCGCAGAACTCGGCCCACCAGTCGAGTCCGTACCGGTTGGCGTCGGCGTACGCGCGCGCCGTCTCCAACCCGTGCTTGGAGCGGATGCTCGACAGCCGGGTGCCCTGCAGGACCGAGACCTTGGCAGTGGTCGCACCGCTGGCCCCCGCACCCACCGTGTGCGCCTCCAGGACCACGACCGACTTGCCGCGCGCGGCGGCCATCAATGCCGTGATCAGCCCGGTGAACCCGGCACCCGCGATCACCAGGTCGACGTGCTCGCCGCCCGGGAACTCGGCCGCCGGGGGATTGATCGTCGTGCGTCGCCAGAATGAAGTGCCCATCGTGCGTCTCCTGGAGGGTGCTCGCCGGGGATGTCGCTGGCGCTCACTGTAAGACCGGTCACGTCGCCTCGCATCCGCTCCTCCGGCCGCCGGTCTCCCCACCGGCGGCCGGCCGGGCTACTTCGCCGTGAACCCGGCGTCCACCGGCAGGGCGACGCCGGTGATGTGACGACCCGACTCCTCCACCAGGTAGAGCACGGCCCGCGAGATGTCGATGGGCTCGAGCATCGGCACGGGCAGGGCGTTGCCCATCGTGTGGCCCTCGGGGTTGTTCGCGAACCACCTGGCCATCTCGTCGTGCGCCACCATCGCCGTCAGGACGCCGGCCGGGTGGATCGTGTTGATGCGGATGTTGTGCGGCGCGAGCCAGATCATGAAGCTGCGCATGAGCCCCACCACCCCGTGCTTGCTGGCGGTGTACCCCGTGGCCGCGCCTGACCCGTCGCCTCCCCGCCCGGACAAGCCGTTGGTCGACGAGATGAGGACGATCGACCCGCCCTCGCCGCGCTCGATCATCAGCGGGGCGATCGCGTGGACCGTGTTCCACACCCCCACGAGGTTCACCATGATGGTGTCCAGGAACGCCTGCTGGGCATCCGGCTCCTCGCCTCGCTGGGAGTTGATCCCCGCGTTGGCCACCACGATGTCCGGGACGCCGAACCGCTCCCGGCAGGCGTCGACCGCCGCCGCGACGTCCGCCGGCTCGCGCACGTCGCCCGTCACCGCGACGATCTCCCCGCCGACCGCCTCGACCTCGGCGACCGTCTGCTGCAGGTCGTCGGCGGTTGCCAGCCCGTAGGGGACGGTATCGATGTCCTTGCAGATGTCGAGCGCGAGGATCCGCGCCCCCCGCCGGGCGAGCTCCACGGCGTGACTGCGCCCCTGCCCCCTCGCCGCGCCGGTGATGAAGGCGACCCTGCCCGCCAGTGACTGTTCCTGACCCATGTGTGAACCGCTTTCCGATGCGATGAGTTGACTACCGTCAGGATTCAAGCACCGTCGGGGTCCGAGTGGTCGGCGTTCCTCCCGATCCGAGCCGCTCCAGCACCCGTCGGAGCTCCACCGCGAAGTCGGCCGCGTCGCGCGAGGAGAGCCGCGCGTAGCTCAGCACCAGGCCGGACACCGCGTGCTGCGCGGACTGCCCGCTGAGCGACCGCGTGCGCCACCCGGCCCGCTCGAGCTCGCGCACCACCTCGTCGTCGTCATATCCGGGTAGCACCACGCACAGGTGCAGGCCCGCCTCCACGCCCGTGACCTCGAGGTCCGGGCGTTCCCGGCGCAGCGCCGCCACCAGCCGGGAACGGCGGTCGCTGTACACGCGGGCCGCCCGCGCCAGGTGCCGGTCCATCGCGCCCGAGGTGATGAACGCGGCCAGCGCCTCGGCGGGCAGCGTCGACGGGCCCCGCCGGTGCACCGCGAGCCAGCGCTCGACGTCGCGGCGCATCGCCGTCGGCGGCAGGCACCACGCCACGCGCAAGTCCGGGGCCACGGATTTGGAGGAGGTGCCCACGTAGGCGACGTGATCGGTGGCGGCGGGGAGGCTGACCAGCGCGGGCAGGGGGGCGACGCCGTAGCGGAATTCGCCGTCGTAGTCGTCCTCGATCACCAGCGACCCGGTCCGACGCGCCCACTCCACGAGCGCGACCCGGCGGTCCACACTCATGCGGTGCCCCAGCGGGAACTGGTGCGCGGGCGTGGTGAAGACGATCGCCGGCTCCGACCCCAGCCGCGCCGCGTCGAGGCCGCCGGGCTCCGCCGGATGAAACCGCACCTCCAGGCCCTGCTCGCGGGCCATGAGCACCGCGCCGCGGTACCCGGGGTCCTCCGTGTGGAACCGCACGGCTCCGCCCCCGGCCGGTCCCTGCTGCCCGGCGGCGAACGCCGCGCACAGGGCCGCGATCGCCGACCGCGAGCTGTCGAACAGCACCGGGTCGCCCGCGGCGATCCCCCGATGACGGCGGAGGTGATCGGCCACCGCCACGCGCAACGCCGGGCTCGGCTCCTCCCACGGGTTCAGGCCCGCCAGACCCTGCGCCGCGGCGGCGCGCACCGCCGACCGCCAGGCACGATCGTCGATGAGGGAGGCATCGGGGATCCCGGGACGGAGATCGCGCGGCGACCGGCCGCGGCGCGGTGCGGGCGGAGCCGGCGCCGGGGGCGCGGGCGCGGGTGACGCAGTGGTCGCCGCCGGAACCTCCGGTGACGAGGTGCGGGTGCCCTGCCGCATGAGTGGCGACGACGACGAGGTTCGGCTGATTCCGCGCGTCCGCGCCCCGGCCCGTGCAGCCTGACCGGCTCCGGCGGCGACCCGGGTGCCCGACCCCTGGGTGGAGACGACGAAGCCGGCCGCCGACAGTTCATCGAACGCGCGGACCACGGTCCCGCGGGAGAGTCCGGTCTGCTCGGCGAGCGCGCGTGTGGAGGGCAACCGGTCGCCGTCGGCCACGGATCCGCCGGCGACCAGGTCGATGATCGCGTCCGCCAGCTCCGCAGCCCCCGACACCCGCCCCACCACCAGGGATCCGGGGCGTGCGGTACGGGCCATGGGGTGAGCGTAGGCCACGACACCGCAAAGTGGTCTCACGCATCTGCGCGAAATGGACCTCCCGAGGGCGCCACTTTCGGGGTGGGATGGGTCCCATGCCGACCTACCGCCAGTCCCGACGACTCCGCGACGTGCGCTACGACGTGCGTGGCCCGATCCTCACCGAGGCGATGCGCCTCGAGGCCGAGGGACACGACATCCTGCGACTCAACCTGGGCAACATGCACCCCTTCGGGCTCACCGCCCGGCCGGAGCTCGTCGACGCGGTGGCGGCGGGACTCGCCGCCGGGCAGGCCTACTCCGACTCCCGCGGCATCCCCACCGCCCGCGAGGCCGTGGCGGACTACTACCGCCGACACGGGATCGGTGGCGTCTCGCCCGAGAACGTCTTCCTCGGCAACGGCGTGAGCGAACTCATCACGCTGGTCCTGCAGGCCATGGTCGACCCCGGCGACGAGATCCTGGTCCCCGCCCCCGACTACCCGACCTGGACGGGCGCCGTGAACCTCACCGGGGGCGTGCCCGTCCACTACCTCGCCGACGAGTCCGACGGGTGGAACCCGTCGCTCGAGGACATCGAATCCCGGGTCACCCCGCGGACCACCGCCCTGGTGATGATCAACCCCAACAACCCCACAGGCGCGGTGTACAGCGAGGACACCGTCCGGGGGATGGCCGACATCGCGCGCCGCCACGGGCTCGTCCTGCTGTCCGACGAGATCTACGAGAAGGTCCTCTTCGGCGACGCCCGCCACCACCACGCCGCGCGGGCGGCCGGCGAGGACGTGCTGTGCCTGACCTTCGGCGGGCTGTCCAAGGCGTACAGGGTGTGCGGATACCGGGCCGGCTGGGTGGTCGCGACCGGCCCGATCGCCCACGCCGCCGACCTGCTGGAGGGACTGACCCTGCTGTCCAACATGCGGGTCTGCCCCGGCGTCCCCGCACAGCACGCGATCCCCGTCGCCCTGGCCGAGAACTCACCGTGGGGCCACGACGTGGTGGACCCGGACGGCCGGCTCGAACGGCAGCTGGCCCGGACCACCGAGCGCCTCAACGCCATCCCCGGCGTGAGCTGCGTGGCGCCGCGGGGCGCGCTGTACTGCTTCCCGCGTCTCGACCGCGAGATGTTCGGCATCTCCAGCGACGAGCAGTTCGCCCTGGACCTCCTTCGCTCCGAGCACGTGCTGGTCACCCACGGCACCGGCTTCAACTGGCCCGAACCCGACCATTTCCGCATCGTGTGCCTGCCGGAGGCGCCGGTGCTCGACCGGGCGCTCGACGCGATCGCCCGGCACCTCGACCGCCTTCGGCTGGCCGCGGCCTGACCAGCCGCCGCATCGACCCCGTCGACTCCATCGAAAAGACAGTTCCGCACACGTCGCGCGAGAGGCGGGTGTGCGGAACTGTCTTCTCGACGGGCGTGCGCGGGGGATTCCCGCCGTCGCTCAGTTCTGCAGCGCAGGCTTGATGTGGTTCCAACCGGGCGTGATGTAGTCGACGAACGTCTGCCACCCGTGGAGACCCTCGTCGCCGTAGTCCACGCGATGCGCGATGCCGCGGCGGTCGAGTTCGCGGGAGAAGCTCCTGGCCCCCTCGATGACCCCCTTCTCCAGCACCAGGCCCTGCAGCATGGCGAAGTAGTCGTCGCCGTAGTTCCGGAGATCCCCTTCGGACACCGCCGTGCCCCCGGTCGCGAAGTACACCGCGGTGCCCTCGAGACCCTCCGGGTGGGAGATCGTGTCGTGGTACTTCCACAGATCGCTTCCGCGCGGGCCCCACATGTTGGCGGAATCGCCGCCGCGCCCATCCACCGAGCCACGGACCGACTGGTAGCCCAGCTCATCGGTGGTCGAGTAGTAGCCGGAGAGCGCCATGACGCCGTCGTACAGCCCCGGGTACGTGGCCGCTAGATGCATTGCCGCCTGCGCACCCATCGACGCGCCGGCGATACCGTTCTTGCCGTTGTGCTTCGTACCCCGGGTCGCGAGCTCCGCCTCGACGAGGCCGGGCAGCTCCTCGGTGAGGAACGTCTCCCACTTGTTGTAGCCGAAGACCTCGTCCTCGCTCTGCCAATCGGACCAATACGAGGAGGGGCCTCCCGTAGGTGTCACCAGGTGGACGTTCTCCTCGGCCATGCGCGCGGGCATGTTCCCGGCCCGCTTCCAGCCCGAGTTACCTTCGACCGAGTCGACCCCGTCGAGGAGATACAACACGGGCGCCGGACCCTCGTCCGTCACGCGGGACGGGAGCACCTCGAGCACGATCTCGCGCTGCATGGCAGCGGACGTGACGAGCCAGTGCTCGTACTCTCCGTGCTGAGTGATGGCGCGGAGTTCGACCGAGTCGATCGACTCATCGCGCGGTCGCGGTGGGTTGGGGAGTTCCACGTAGGACCCGGTGCCACCGAGCGGGATGTTGGTGGAACCGGCCGACCCGAGCGACCCGAGTGTCGAGCCCAACGGAAGGGACCCGGCCGCCGACCCGATCAGCTCGACCTCCTCGAGTCCCAGGGACGAGGTGTCGATATCGCCGCCGATCTGGGCGGAGGCGGGCGCGGCGAATCCCAGGGACAGGATGGCCGCGAGAGCGGTGGCGGTGGTGCGGTGGCGGATGTTCATCGGGTGCCCTTCATTGCGAATCTGATCAGACGATGCAGAAGCGGCCCTGCGCCCCGGTGAGGGAGGGCGCAGGACCGCTTCTCAGATGATGAATCAGGCTCCGGACGAGCCCAGGGACCCGGCCGAGCCGGAGGAACCGGCTGAGCCGGATGCACCCGGGGTGCCCGTTCCGGGCTCGACGTCTCCGCCGTACAAGGCGGGCTTGATGTAGTCCCATCCGGACTCGAAGTTCTTGAGGAAGTTCGGCCAGTTGTGCAGGCCGGTGTCGGCGAAGTCCACCTTGTGCTCGATCCCGGCACGATCGAGTGCCTTCTCGAAGGCCTTCGAGTTCTCGTACACGCCCATCTCCAGCACCAACCCGATTATCAGGTCCTGGTAGTTGGCACCGTACTGCTTGACGTCATCGGGACCGATCTCGGCGTTGCCGGCCGAGAAGTACACAGCCTTGCCACGCAGGCCCTCCGGGTGCGAGATGGTGTCGTTCTCCGCCCACCGCGCGCTGCGGTGCGGGCCCCACATGTTCTCGACGTCTCCACCGCGAGTCTCAACGGAAAGCCGCACGGTCTGGTACCCGAGGGCGTCCATGGTCGAGTAGAAGCCACTGAAAGACATCACGGCGTCGTAGACATCAGGGTGTGTAGCCGCAAGATGCATGGCCGCCTGAGCGCCCATGGAGATGCCGCCGACGGCTGCCTTGTCATTCGTGTTGAGCCGCTCATCGACGATCGCCGGCAGTTCCTCGGTGAGGAACGTCTCCCACTTGTTGTTGCCCAAGACCGGGTCGATCTCCTCCCAGTCGGTGTAGTACGAGGCGTAGGCACCCGCCGGGTTCACCACGTGAACGTTCTCGTCCTCCATCCGATCAGCGATGTACGCCTGGTGAGCCCAGCCGGTGCTGCTGATCGGCGCACCCACGCCGTCGAGCATGTAGAGGACGGGCGCCTCGCCCGTGCCGCGCGAGGGGACGACCTCGACGGTGATCTCACGCTGCATTGCCTTCGAGGCGATGGTCCAGTACTCGTACGCCTGATCGTTCCCGGCCTTATCGGCGCGGTAGCGCTCGATTCCACGAAACTCCGTCTTGGTGATCGACTCGTCGACCGGAGTGGGCGTGCCGACGGTTTCCGAGGACCCTTCCCCGAGTGGGACGTCGGCCGAGCCGACCGACCCGAGAATCCCTGCGGCCGAGCCGATCGGCACGGAGCCGACGGCGTCGATGATCGCCTCGAAGTCCTCCTGGCCGAGCGCCGACGGGTCGATGAGCGTCGAGGGGTCGATGCTGGCGGTCTGGGCGAAAGCGGGAGTGGCCGACCCGAGGGTCAGGGCGACGGCGAGTGCGCCGGCGGTCGCGGCCGCGGCGCGGCGGAGTCCGAAGGACATGAAGCTCCATATGTTGTGAGTAGTGACTTACGGAGCTTAATCCGTTCTCAGCTGAAATCGTTACTCGCGCCGTGCGAGTCGCTACCCCCGCAGTGCCGCCTCGACCGCCTCGCGCAGGTCCTCGGGCTTCCGGTTGGGTCCGAACCTGTCGATCACGTGGCCGTCGCGGCCCACGAGGAACTTGGTGAAATTCCACTTGATCCGGCCGCCGAGCACCCCGGACTTCTCGGACTTGAGCCACTCATAGAGCGGGTGAGCATCCGAGCCGTTGACCTCGACCTTGGAGAACAGCGGGAACTCCACGCCGAAGTTGCGCTCGCAGAACGCGCCGATCTCCTCGTCGGAGCCCGGCTCCTGGTGCGCGAACTGGTCACACGGGAACCCGAGCACCACGAAGCCCTCGTCGCGAAACTCCTCGTACAGCTTCTGCAACCCCTTGTACTGCGGCGTGAACCCACACTTGCTCGCGGTGTTGACCACCAGGACGACCTGCCCGGCGTAGTCGGACAAGTCCTTCCCGCTCCCGTCGAGCAGGCTCGCCCGGAAATCCGCGAGAGTGGTCTGGTCGTGGCGCATGGGCACTCCTCGTCGTCGTCCCGACCCCGGTCGGCCGGCCCTCGACGCCATTGTGACCGTATTCAGGCGCCGCGTGCGGGCGTACTCTGGCAGACCCGCGCGTGAGAAGTCCGCCCGTGAGTCACGTCATCTACACCGCCTTCGTCTCGCTCGACGGCGTCGTCGAGGCCCCGGGCGGCGAGCCCGGCTACCGCAACACCGGCTGGACGTTCGCCGTCGACTTCGACGAGGACGTCTACTCGATCAAGGCACGCGAGCAGGACGAGGCCGGCGCGATGCTGCTCGGCCGCGTCAGCTACCAGGCGTTCTCCGCCGTGTGGCCGCAGATGGACGACGAGTTCCCCCGCTACAACGCCATGCCCAAGTACGTGGTGTCCACGACGTTGGCCGAGGGTGACCTCGTCGAGGGATGGGGGACGACGACGATCCTGCGCAACCTCGACGAGGTGGCCGCGGTGAAGGAGGCCGAACCGGCGCCGATCCTCGTGCACGGGTCGGCGACGCTGGCCCGGAACCTCTCCGACGCCGGGCTCATCGACCGCTATCACCTGTTGGTGTTCCCGTTCGTCCTCGGCGCCGGCAAGCGCATGTGGAGCGACACCGACAAGCCCCGGCAGAAGCTGGAGTTGGTCGAGAGCCAGGCGTATTCCAATGGTGTGCAGAAGCTGATCTACGACGTCGGCGGATTCGACCCGGGCGTCTGAGATCTAGCGGGCCGCACCGCGGGAGACCTCGGGCATCGTCACCGCCGACACCGCGCCGACCACCCCGAGCACGGCGAGGAAGACCAGCGCCCACTGCACGCCCAGCACCGCGAGTGCCGAGCTGATCCCGCCCACCACCAGCAGGATGATCCCCATGGCCGTGTTGCCCACTGCCACGTAGGTCGTCCGGAGGTTACCCTCGGCCACGTCCACCACGTAGGTCTTGCGGCCGACGCGGACACCGGAGTGCAGCAGCGTGAGCAAGAAGTAGGCGCCGACGAAGACCGTGACCCCGAGGGCGGACCCACCGTCGAAGCCCGGGACCGAGACCGCGAGCACCAACGCGACCGCCACCGCCGACGCGGCCGTGGCCGCACCCGCCATGAGCAGTCGGCTCGACCGGTCGGCCAGCCGCCCGAAGACGCGTCCCCCGATCAGTGACGCCACTCCCGAGGCGAGGATGAACCCGCCCAACCCGGCCAGGGCCCCGGTGCCCGAGGCGACCGACATCGACACGATGAACGGCGGGCTCAGGGACGACACCAGCAGCAGGCCACGAACGGTCACGAACTTGCGGAACGTGGCGTCGTCGCGGAACAGGCGGGCCGCGTCCGCGAACCACGACGTCGACTCCTCCGACGCGCCGCCGGCGGCCGCGCCGTGGTCCTTCGCTCCCCGGCGGGAGCGCCCCTCCCCGGCCGGCTCGACCACGCGGGAGTACGTCGACGCCGAGAGCAACCACAGCACCGCGCCCGCCACCAGCAGGAACGCCAGTTCGGTGCTGCCGAGGTCGCCGCCGCCTAGGATCCGGATGGCCAGGCCGAGCGTGATCGCGACCAACCCCGCCGCCGACGTGGCCAACCCGATGATCTGGCCGCGCTCCCCCGACGGGATGGTGCGGCCCTGCACGTCCTTCGACGCGATCGAACACAGGCAGCGGCCCAGCGAGAACACCACGAGCGCGGCCAGGACGCCGACGCCCGCCGCCGTCCCGTGCCCGAGGGCGGCGATCGCGGCCATCACCGCCACCGATGCCGCCTGCACCAGCGCGCCCGTGACGAACACCCACTTGCGGCGGCGCACCCGCACCACCAGCGGGGTGAGGAACGCCTGCGGCAGCATCGACCCGGACTCCCGGATCGGCACCAGCAGACCGACCAGTGCCGCCGGCACCCCGAGCACGTGGAACAGCCACGGCAGCACGGTCGACGCGTTGACCGTCTGGTCTCCCGAGGACTGCAGCGTGTTGGCGGCCACGAGCCGCAGCCCGTTGCGCGGAAGCTCACGGCGGACGACGTCGGGGAGGTCGCCCTCGGAGTCGGCATCGCGGGTGACGAGGCGAGAATAGAAGCGGTCGGCGGTGGTCACCATTCAAGAGGGTAGCGGCCCGCCGGCCGGGGCATCCGGGCCCCTTCGCGGCCTCGGACAGACGACGACCGGCGCCGGGGGATCACCCCGGCGCCGGTCGTGTGCTCTCTGCGCGCGTCCGCCCGGATCAGGCAAGCGGACGCGCCCGGATCAGGCGAGCGGGCCGCCGCAGTTCGGCCACGCGCCCGGGCCCTGGCCCGCGAGCACGCGCTCACCGATCTGGATCTGCTGCTCGCGCGTGGCCTGATCTGCCGTAGCTGCGAACTCGCCGCCGCCGTACCCGCTCCACGTCTGGGCCGCGAACTGCAGGCCGCCGTAGTAGCCGTTGCCGGTGTTGATGTGCCAGTCGCCACCGGACTCACACTGCGCGACCTGGTCCCACGCGCTCGGCGGGGCCGCGTTCGCCGCCGGAGCGGCCAGTGACGCGCCCCCGGCGGCGATACCGCCGGCCATGATCGCGCCGGTCAGGGTTCGTACGAGCTTCTTCTGCATCTCCGTGACCTCCTGTGGGTCTCGTGTCGTGCGTCGACCTCTTGTCGTGCGTCGATCTCCTGTCGTGGCGGCCGACCCTACGAACCGACCGGCGGGTCCCCGCAACCCCCTCCGCGGGTCCGGGGGCGGGGCCGAGCAGCACACGGGGGCACGGCGGGGACGGATCATTGCTGGTCACCGCACCGGTTCGGCGGAATCGACGCCAGGCGGACCGGTCGCGTGAGAAGGCTCACCTCGTCGTCGTCGACCCGCCGGATGTCCAGGCCCCCCTAGGCTCGTCGACATGACCGAACACCGGGTGGACATCGACGGCCGCACGGTGGCCGTGCACGAGTGCGGAGATCCCGCGGGCGCGCCGCTCATCCACTTCCACGGCACGCCAGGATCGCGGCTCGAGGCGGACTTCGGGGCCGGGCTCGCCGAACGGGCCGGCGTCCGCGTGATCGGATTCGACCGACCCGGGTACGGCCGGTCGGACGCGGGGCCGATCAGCCTGGCCGGCGTCACACGGGATGTAGAGGCGATCGCCGACACCCTGGGCCTCGGGAGGTTCGCGGTGTCGGCGTGGTCTGGGGGCGGGGCGTTCGCGCTGGCCACCGCCGCCGCGTTGCCCGGGCGGGTGCTGCGGGTCGGGGTCTCCGGTGGGCTCGCGCCGTACGAGCGCAGGCCGGGCGCGCGGGAGTCACTTACGCCGAACGACCTCGACGCGCTGTCCCACCTGCCCGACGACCCGGACCGGGCGGCGGAGGTGTTCCGCACCGGCAACTCCGATTTCCTCGACGCGATGCTCTCGGTCCGCGACGACGAGGCGGCGCCCTGGGTCGACTGGATGTTCGCGGCCAGCGACCCGGCCGTGGTCGCGGACCCCGACGCCCGACACGCCCTGTTCGTCAACTTCCGCGAGGCGCTGCGCCGGGGCGCCGACGCGATCGCGTGGGACAACGTGGCGTTCGTGGGGCCCTGGGGTTTCCGGATCGAGGACATCGCCGCGCCGGTGCTGCTCTGGTACGGCGACGACGACGAGATCGCCCCACCCGACCACGGGCGATGGCTCGCCGCGCATCTGGGCTCGGCCCACCTGACGGTCTACGAGGGCGAGGGGCATCTGCTGCCGCTGGCCCACTGGGACGAGATGCTGCGCGCGCTGACCGCGCCGGCGTGAGCTCGCCCGCGTGAGTTCGCCCGCTCGAGTTCGCCCGTGTGAGCTCGCCCGCTCGAGCTGGCGGGAGAGATGGCCGTGCACTCCCGCCGCCCGGCGCACATACTGGCCGCATGAGTGACTACACGAAGGGCGACCACGTCGAGTGGAACTCCGAGGCCGGGATGGTGCGCGGCGTGATCCGCGAGATCCACACCGAGGACGTCGAGTTCAAGGGGCGCATGCGGCGCTGCAGCACGGACGAACCGCAGTACGAGATCGAGAGCGACAAGACCGGCCACCTGGCCATGCACAAGGGCTCGGCGCTACGGAAGATCGACTAGCCGGGGCCGGCGCGCGCGCGGGGGGCCGGCCTCGCGCACAGGCAGGAGCAGCCCGCGCTGCGGCGGGGGCTGCGGCGGGAGCAACCCGCCACGATTGGCACATCCACGTGCGATCCACCGACGGAGGCCCATCGGTGGATCGCACTCGGATAGGTGGATTTCGGCTGTTACGGACGCGGGCCGGCGGTCACGCCCGAGCTCAGCCGGAGACGGCGGAGGCGAGGTTGGACAGCGAATCCCCCATCTGCTGCTCCGACACCAGTGGGAACGACACCTTCTTGAGCACGTCCTTGTCCGTGACCTTGGACCAGTCGTAGGTGTGACGCACCAGCGTGGAGTCCGGGCCCTGCGCCTCGAGCTCCCAGACCCACTCCCAGCCCTTGGGGTCGGTACCGGCGGGCGCGGGCTGCCACGCCAGGATCTTGTCCTTGCCGAATCCGGTCACGTGGTTGTCCATGCGGTACTCACCGCCCATGTGCTCGCCCTCCATGTCCATGGAGAAGACGTCGCCGACCTGCTGGATGCGGTCGGACTTGTAGTCGCCCCGGACGAAGCCCGACCCGTCGAGACGGGCGTGGTTCTCCGGGTTGGAGAGGAACTCGAAAATCTCGGCCGCCGAGTGGTCGATCACGCGCTCGACGGTGATGGCAGTGGAATTACTCATGACCCCACCGTGCACCCCGGGGCAGCGGAACGCATCCGGTCGGTCGTCCGCTCCCAATTCACCGTGGATTCACCCCGATAGCCCTAGCCCGACCGATGCGGGTGCCAGGATGGGATATCGATTCGAAGGTCCTAGATTGGGAGTGGTCGCTGTGTCGAGGTCTGTTGGTCGCCGGGCGGTTCTGGCGTCGGTCGCGGTGTTCGCGGCCGGCGCCCTCGGATTGGCGGGCTGTTCCGAGCCCGCCACCACGGGCTCCGGCGCGACGTCCGACTCCGCGGCCGCGTCCGGGGAGGTCACCCTGTACACCTCGGAACCCCAGGCCAAGATCGACGAGATCATCTCCGCGTTCAACGAGGAGCAGCCGGACATCGAGGTGAAGGTCTTCCGTGCGGGCACCGGCGACCTCAAGGCCCGCATCGAGGCGGAGCGGAGCACCGGCGCGGTGGCCGCCGACATCCTGCTCGCGGCCGACGTCCCGACGTTCGAGCAGTACAAGGACCAGGACCTCTTCCAGGAGTTCGAGCCGAGCGAGGCCGACGCCATCGAGGATGTCGCCGTCGACCCGGACGGGTTCTACGTCGGCACCCGCATCATCCCCACCGTGATCGCCTACAACACAGGCGACGTCACGGACCCGCCCACGTCCTGGGCCGAGCTGGCCGAACCGGAGTACCTCGACCGGATCATCCTGCCCAACCCGGACGTCTCCGGTGCGGCCGCCTTCAACGCAGCGGCGTGGAGCCTGCAGCCCGACCTCGGCGAGGAGTGGATCAACCGGCTCGGCGCCAACAACCCGCAGGTCGCCGAGTCGAACGGCCCCGTCTCCCAGGCCGTCGCCGAGGGATCCAAGCCCGTCGGCATCGTGGTGGACTACCTGGTCCGCGATCTCGCCGCGCAGGGCTCGCCCATCGCCGTGAGCTACCCGAGCGAGGGCGTCCCCTACATCACCCAGCCCGGCGCGGTCTTCGCCGACGCCCCGAACCCCGAGGCCGCCAAGCTCTTCCTCGACTTCATCGTGTCCCAGAAGGGCCAGCAGATCGCGGTCGAGCAGAACTACCTGCCCGTCCGCGACGACGCCGGAACCCCCGAGGGCGCCCCGGCGCTCACCGACATCACGCTGTTCGACCAGGACCTCGAGGTGATCGCCGCCTCCCAGGACGAGGCCGTGGCCGCCTTCAACGCCGCCGTCCGGTAGGTGACGCTCCCCCTCCGGCTGGCACTGTGGGCGTCCCTCGCGGGCGTCATGGTGCTGCCCCTGGCCCTGGTCATCTCCCTGGGGCTGGGGGCGAACCACCTCCCTGAACTCATCGACCAGGGCCTGCTCCGCGCCACCGCCAACAGTCTCGTCAGCTCACTGCTCTCGGCGATCGGGGCGGTCATCATCGGCACGCTGATGGCGTTCCTGCTCGACCGCACCGACCTGCCCGGTCGCGGCGCGCTCCGACTGTTGCTGCTCACCCCGCTGTTCATCCCGCCGTTCATCGGCGCCATCGCGTGGAGCGGCCTGCTCACCGACGGCGGCCTGGTGGACCGGGTGCTGGGATTCTCCCCGTGGAACTTCTACGGCGGGCCCGGGGTGGTCTTCCTCCTCACCCTGCACGCCTACCCGATGGCCTACTTCGTGGTGGCCGCGGCGCTGCGCAGGATCCCCGCCGAACTGGAGGAGGCGAGCCGCCTCTCCGGTGCCCGGCCGTCGCGGACGCAGGTCGACATCACGCTGCCGCTGATCCGCCCGGCCATGGCAGCGGCGTTCACCCTGACCTTCGTCAGCGGGATCGGCGACTTCGGCATCCCCGTCATCGTCGGCCTCCCGGCTGGGTACGAGACGCTCTCCACCATGGTCTACCGGTTCCTCGAGTCGGGTTCCGTGGCCTCACCGCTGCAGACCGTCTCCCAGATCGGGGTGGTGCTGCTCCTGCTCGGCGTCCTGGGCACGCTGCTGGACCGGCAGGTCACCAAGGGGTCCGTGGAGTTCGGCGGCACCGGACGTCCCGCCGACCCCCAGGCCCCCGGCCGTGCGCGCGTCCCGCTCGGGGTGATCGCGTGGGTCGTTAGCGTCGTGGTGACCCTCGCCCCGCTCGTCGGGCTGGCCGTCCGGGCGCTCCTGCCCGCCCCGGGGGTCCCGCTCACCCTCGAGACCGCGACCCTGGACAACTTCCGCCGCGCGCTCACCGCCTCGACCACCATCGACGGCGTGACCAACTCCGTGGTGCTCGCCCTCGGCGCCGCCGTGGTCTGTGGCGTCCTCGGCCTGCTCGTCGCGCTGTTCACCACGCGGTTGGCCGGTCGTGACCGGGAGCCGATGCTCCTGTCGGTGCTGCTCCCGCAGGCCGTGCCGGGCCTCGTGATCGCCACCGGGTGGCTCATCCTCGGCCGCTACACCGGGCTGTTCAACACCCGCTGGGTCATCCTCGGCGCGTACGTCACGGCGTTCACGGCGATCGTCGTCCAGACCGTCCGCGGACCGCTCGCGGGGATCCACTCGTCGATGGAGGAGGCCGCGCGGATCGGCGGGGCGAAGGCGCTGCGCTCCCGCCTCGACACCAGCGTGCGCCTGGCGTTGCCGTCGGTCGGGATCGGCATGATCATGGTCGCGGTGACGGCGGTCCGCGAACTCACGCTCTCGGTCCTGCTCGTCGCGCCCGGCACCCAGACCCTCGGCGTGGTGATCTTCCAGTACCAGCGGGCGGGGGACTACAACGCCTCCTCCGCCCTGTCCGTGGTCCTCATGGTGGTGGGCCTGCTGGTCCTGGCCGCCTTCGGCGCCCGCTACAGCCGACCCGCCACCGGGTCCGAATCCGCACCCAGGAGTATCCGTGCCTGAACTCGTCGCCCACGGCGTCGGCGTCCGCTTCGGCGAGACCGTCGCCCTCGACAACCTCGACGTGCGGGTGGACTCCGGCCGGATCCTCGCGCTCGTGGGGCCGTCCGGGTCCGGCAAGTCCACCTTCCTGCGCGCCATCGCCGGATTCGAACGCCCCTCCGCGGGAACGATCCGGGTCGGCGACAGGACCCTGGTCGGTGACGGCATCCACCTCCCGCCCGAGGAACGGGGTCTCGGTATGGTCTTCCAGCACCACGCCGTGTGGCCGCACCTCAGCGTGGAGGACAACGTCGCCTACCCCCTGCGGCGTGCGAAGGTCCCGGCCGCCCGGCGGCGTCGACTCGTCGCGGAGGCACTCGAGACCGTCGAACTGGGCGACTTCGCCCGTCGTCGCCCCGACACCCTGTCCGGCGGCCAGCGGCAGCGGGTCTCGCTCGCCCGGGCGATCGTCGCGCGGCCGGGGGTGCTGCTCCTCGACGAGGCCCTGTCCGCACTCGACGAACCCCTCCGCGCGTCCCTCCGACTCATGCTCCGCCGGCTGGCCGCCGAGCACGACCTCACGATGGTCCACGTCACCCACGATCGCGGTGAGGCACTGGCGATCGGGGACGAGGTGGCCGTTCTCCACCGGGGCCGGCTGGTGCAGTGCGACGTGCCCGACCAGCTCGACGCCGCGCCGAACAGTGCGTTCGTCGCGGGCTTCCTGCACGACGCCACGCTCGTCGACGGGACCGTCTCCGGTGACGGGTTCCGGTCCGACTCCGGCGGGATGACCCTCCGCCCCGAGGCGCTGACCGGCCCGGCCGGGTCCGTGACGGGCCCGGCGACGCTCGCCCTCCTGCCGGCAGGGCTCGCCCTGAGCACTCCCGGCGCCGGGGTCGAGACCGCGGCCGGATCAGAATTCGGGCCGGGGGTCGGGGCCGGGCCGGGGGTCGGGGCCGGGCCCGACCGGATCGGCGCGGAGTTCGTCACCTCGCTGTACGGCCGTAGCGGTCGGACCGTCATCTGTCGGCACGGGGACATCGAGCTGCGGGTCCTCGTGCCGACGGGCACCGCCGTGCCGACGCGGGTGGGCGAGGCCGTGGGGATCGACGTACGTCGCGGGTTCGTCTACCCCCGCGACTGACACGCGGACCCGGGCCAGGTCAGCGGCCGCGCGCCACGACTCTGCCGATGAGGCGCGTCGAGCCCAGGAAGGGCACGCGGGTGAAGCGCTTGGAGTACCAGAAGAACGTCGCCAGGGCGTCGGGCGTGATCACCACTCGCCGGGCCTCGATGCCACGCACCGATCGCCGCGCGATGATCTCCGACGTCAACCGCGTCCGCGACAGCAGCTTGCGTGCCATCTCGTCCGCCCGCGCGTCCTCACCGGACAGGGAGTCCGCCAACCCGGACCGGAAGAACTGCGGGCAGATCACCGACGTCGACACCCCGCGGGGCCGCAGCTCGGCGTCCAGGGTCTCCCCCAACGCCACCGCCGCGGCCTTGGTCGCGTTGTAGGCGCCCATCTGGGGTGCATGCACGAGCCCGGCGGCGGAGGCGGTGATGACCAGGCAGCCACCCCGACCCAGCTTGGGGGCGAGCGCCCGGCAGCCGCGCACCACCCCGAGCAGGTTGATGTCCACGATCCGCTGCCACGCCTCCATCGAGGTGGAGCCGAGCGCACCGCCGATCGCGATCCCCGCGTTGTTGACGAGGATGTCCAGCGACTCGATCTCCTCCGCGGCGGCCCGCCAGTCGTCATCCGAGGTGACGTCGACCCGGCGGTACGTCCACCGCCCCACCAGTTCCTGCACGGCGGGCGGGGGCTGGGCGTGGACGTCCGTGAGGATCACCTCGTCCCCGAGTGCCAGGTACTCCCTGGCCAGCGCCAACCCCAACCCCGACGCGGCACCGGTGATGAACACCCGCCTGCCACCACCGTCGGCGACCGTCCGCCCGGACCGTTCGGCACTCTTCCGTGGGAGCAATCGGCTCATGCGGTGGCCACCTCGTCGTCGTAGTCGTCTTCGTGATCCCGTGCGTCCTCGACCTGCCCACCGTCGGGGCCGACGCCGGCGGCCCCGGGTCCACGGCGGGCGCCGGTGAGCTCCACGCGGTCCCCGAACGCCATCTCGCGGCGCTGGTCGCCGAAGGCCAGCTCGGGGATCTCCACCAGGAAGTTCTGGACGTAACGCCACGGCCGGGTCGTGCCCTGCTTGGGGAACTTGTGGCCGTCGCGCTGGATGTACCCGGCGTCGAAGTCCAGCAGGAGCTGGTCGGCCGGCCCGGCAGGAAGGCGCGGCGCGTACACCGACTCGCCCGCCTTCCACAGCTTGACCATGTACCGGGAGACCAGGTCCGCGCGCAGTGTCCAGGACGAGTTGATGTAGCCGACCGTGAAGCTGAAGTTGGGCACGCCCGCCAGCATCATGCCGCGGTAGGTCGCCAACCTCGGGACGTCCAGCGCCTCGCCGTCGATACTCAGCGTGCCGCCGCCGAACGCCTCGAGCCGCAGGCCGGTCGCGGAGATGATGACGTCGGCCTCGATCTCCTCGCCCGACCGCAGGCGGATCCCGGCGGGCGTGAACCGGTCGATGTGCCCGGTCACCACCCGTGCGCCACCACGCCGGATCGCACGGAAGATGTCGCCGTCGGGAGCCTTGCATACGCGCTGGTCCCACGGCCGGTACGGCGGGGTGAAGTGCTCGTCGATCTGCTCGGTCGAGATGTAGCGCCTCTGCATGAGCCGCAGCCCCGCCTTGAACAGCCAGGGCAGCCGCTGTGCGATGACGAACTGGGCCGTGTCCCGCGCACCGTGGTTGAGGCGCGCCGCCCGGTAGCTCCACGGAGCGGGCAGCAGTCGGCGCCACACCGCGCTGATGAGGTCCTTCTCCGGCAGCGGGCCGACATAGCTGGGGGTGCGCTGGAGCATGGTCACGTCCGCGCCCAGCTCGGCGAGCGCCGGCACCAGCGTCACGGCCGTCGCGCCCGACCCGATCACCACGAACTTCCGGCCGGTGTAGTCGAGGTCAGCGGGCCACTGCTGGGGGTGGATGATCTCGCCGCGGAAATCCGCCTCGCCGGGGAACTCGGGGCGGAACCCCTCGGCGTGCGAGTAGTAGCCGGAGCCGAAGTGCACGCGCCGCGCCCACACGATGCGTTCGCCGTCATCGGTGACGCAGGTGATCCGGTAGAGCTGGTGATCACTGCGCCAGTCCGCGTCGGCGACCCACGAGCGCAGGTGCAGGCGGTCCAGCGCGCCGGCCTCGCGGGCCGTGTCGCGGAGGTACTCCTTGATCTCCGCGCCGCTGCCGAGGGTCGAGGCGTGTGGCCAGGGCCGGAACGGGAACCCGAAGGTCGCCATGTCCGAGTCCGAGCGGATGCCGGGGTAGCGGAACGTGTGCCACGTGCCCCCCAGGTCGTCATGGGCGTCGTGCATCTCCCATCGCCAGTCGGGGAACGCCTCGTGCACGTGGTGGGCCAGGTCGATGCCGGACAGGCCCGCCCCGACGATCAGCAGGTCCAGCGGGTCTCCGGGCGCTGCGCCCGGGCCGTCCGGACGCTCGGTGGAATTGATCATGACCGGTACGGTATCCGCTGACGGCACCGCAGGCTTGCCGGAATGCGCCAATAAGTTGCTCGATCGCGCCAAGTGCCGCAGGGTGGTCCCATGGCGTTCATCCGATCGGCCGGCCTGCGCGGGGTCCGGCAGGTGGTCACCGAACTCGGCGGCGACCCCGACGACCTGGCCCGCCGGTCCGGGCTCCCCGCCGGCGCGCTCGACAGTGACGAGATCCTGGTGGAGGACCTGTCGATCGCCCTCCTGCTGGAGACCGCTGCCGCGGAGCTCCGGTGCCCCGACCTGGGACTGCGCGTCGCCGGGCACCAGGATCTCGACATGCTCGGCCCGGTCGCCGTGGCCGTGAAGAACGCCCGGACCACCACGCAGGCGCTCGAGGTGACCTCCAAGTACCTGTTCTTCCACTCCCGCTCGATCGAGATCACCGTGGTGCCCGATCCGCGCGACGAGGCCGACATCCTGGGGGTGCGGTTCGGCTACCGGGACCCCGGGCAGCTCATCCCGCCGCAGACGGTGGATCTCGTCCTGCTCTTCCTTCACCGCGCCATGCGCAGTGTGCTCGGCGGGGACTACGGCCTGGTGTCCGTCGACCTGCCCAACCCGCTCAACACCGACGCCGCGCGGTACGAATCGCTCTTCGGCGCGCCGGTCACGCCGTCCTCCCCGGCCGCGGTACTGCGCGTACCGTCCGCCCTCTTGGGCCGCACCATCTCCGGCGGCGACGAGGCGGTCCAGCAGCTCGCCCTGCGGTACCTGGATCAGCACATCCCCGAGGACCGGCGGAGCATGACCGAACGGACGCGCGCGGTCCTGCACCAGTCCCTCGACACCGGCACCTCGTCGCTGCCCCGGGTCGCAAGATTGCTCTCGGTCTCCCCACGCACGCTGCAACGCGGGCTGGCCGGGGAGGGCACGAGTTTCGCGACCCTGCGGGACGAGGTCCGCCGCGACATCGCAGTGCGCCTGCTCACCACGACGGAGATCCCGCTGGCCCAGATCGCCTCGGCGCTGGCCCTCGGCGACGCCACGACGTTCAGCCAGTACGCGAGGCGCTGGTGGGGGATGACCGCACGCGAGTTCAGGCACGGGCACACGACCCCGCCCGGAGTGGGACAATCGCGCACATGAGCGACACCCCCGCGTCCGACCCGTTGGCGATGTTGCGTTCCGGGCGAAGCCTCCCGGACGGCACCTCGATGGACGACCCCATCCGGGAGCAGATCCTCGACGCGGCGTCCGCACAGTTCGAGAGCGTGGGGATCGCCCGGTGCACGATGAACGACATCACCCGGCGGGCCGGGCTGGCGCGGATGACGCTGTACCGGCGCTTCGCCAACAAGCAGGAACTGGTCGAGGCGACGCTGCTGCGCGAAGCCGCCTGGTTCCTCGCCGACCTGCAGCGGGAGATCGACGCCCACGCCACGGTGGAGGACAAGCTCACCGAGGGCTTCGCGTTCACCGTCGAGACGCTCCGCGACCACGACCTGCTCAACCGCCTGCTGGAGACCGAGCCGGAGGCGACCGTCCCGCACTTCACGGTGCAGGGGGCGCCGCTCATCACCGCCGCCGCACACTTCCTGGCCGCCTAGATCTCGCGGACCGTCCCCGACTCCCGCCCCTACGAGGAACTGCTCGTCGGGGCCGAGCTCACGGTTCGCCTCGTCATCTCGTTCGTCCTCACGCCGTCGACCGCCATCGATCTGGACGACCCCGAGGTCTCCCGGGCGTTCGCACGCACCCACCTGGGCCCGCTGCTCGGCGGTGGACTCGCCGAGGGCTGACCCGCACCGCCGTGCAGAGCCCCGCCGCGCAGAGCCCCGCCGCGCAGAGTCTCGCCGCGCGGAGTCTCGCCGCGAGGATCCCCGCCGCGCAGATCTGAACCGAACCTCATGAATGGTTGACGAATCGCCTCTGCGTGTCTAGCGTCAGATACAAATAGATCGCGGATGTCACTCTGTCACCGTCGATCTGCAGTCCACGCTCCCGATCCACGAGTCGGGAACCGGAAGGATGAGCCATGACCGCTGTCGCCCCCTCCCCGTCGGCCACCACCGAGGAGTACGAGGACACGCTCCGGCGCCTGTCGCACGCCTCGGTCCACCGCAGCTTCGACGCCTTCAAGGACATCCCGTGGGACGACCCGGACTTCGCGGTGGACCCCACCGACGAGCGCTGGATCCTGCCCGCCGGGATCGACCCGCTCGGCGGCCACCCGTGGTACCTGGGGCTGCCCCGGGAGAAGCAGATCGCGATCGGCCTGTGGCGTCAGGCCAACATCATGAAGGTCGGCCTGCAGTTCGAGAACATCCTCATCCGCGGGATCATGCAGTACGTCTTCAAGAGCCAGAACGGCGCCGCGGAGTTCCGGTACCTCACCCACGAGGCCACCGAGGAATGCCACCACACCCAGATGTTCCAGCAGGGCGTGAACCGCATCGGCGCCGACGTGCCCGGCATGGCGCGGTGGATCCGGCGGCTGTCCCCGATCATCCCGCTCGCCGCGGGCCCGTTCCCGGTGGCGTTCTTCATCGGCGTCCTGGCCGGTGAGGAACCCATCGACCACACCCAGAAGCAGGTCCTGCGCAACTCGGACACCCTGCCGCCGGTCCTGTCCCGGATCATGGAGATCCACGTGGCCGAGGAGGCCCGGCACATCTCGTTCGCGCACACCTACGTGGCCCGCAACGCCCCGCGGATGTCGCGCAACGAGTCGTTCCTCGTGTCGCTGGCCTTCCCCGTGATCATGCGGGTGCTGTGCGACGCGATCCTCAAGCCCACCAAGGAGTTCCGCGAGACGTTCGACATCCCGGACGAGGTCGTCCGCGAGCTGTACTGGGACAGCCCCGAGTCGCAGCGGTTCCTGTCGGACCTCTTCGGCGACGTCCGCAGGCTCGCCGAGGACTCGGGCCTGATGAACCCGGCCGCGCGGCGGGTGTGGAAGGCCCTGAAGATCGACGGGCGCCCCTCCCGGTACCGCGGCGAGCCGCCCGTGGCGTTCCGCGACTAGGCCGCCGACATGCCCCACGTCGTCACACAGGCCTGCTGCGCGGACGCCTCATGCGTCCACGCCTGCCCGGTCAACTGCATCCACCCGACCCCCGACGAGCCGGACTTCGCCACCGCCGAGATGCTCTACATCGACCCGGTGTCCTGCGTGGACTGCGGGGCGTGCGTGGGGGCGTGCCCGGTCGGGGCGATCGTCCCGCACACCGCGCTGGCCCCCGAGCAGCAGGACTTCCTCGGGATCAACGAGGCACTGACCGGGGACGACCGGCCGAGAAGGCCCCAGGCCCGCGTCCCCACGATCGTCCGCCTCGGCCCCACCCGGACAACCCTGCGGGTCGCGGTCGTGGGAGCCGGCCCCGCCGCGCTGTACGCGGCCGACGACCTCCTCCGCCAGCCCGGCGTGGAGGTGACGGTGTTCGATCGGCTCCCCGTCCCCCACGGGCTCGCCCGGCACGGGGTGGCGCCCGACCACACCAGCACCCGCGCGGTCGCGGACCTGTTCACCGCGATCGAGGAGCAGCCCGGGTTCGGCTACCGGCTCGGCGTGCACGTCGGCGAGGACATCACCGCCGAGGAGTTGGCGGCCCACCACCATGCGGTGGTGTACGCGACCGGGGCCGGCACGGACCGCCCCCTGGACATCCCGGGGGTCGACCTGCCGGGGAGCACGTCGGCCACGCGGGTCGTCGGGTGGTACAACGACCATCCCGACCACGCCGACGCCGACGTCCCGCTGGATCACGAGCGGGCGGTGATCGTCGGCAACGGCAACGTGGCACTGGACGTCGCCCGGATCCTGGCCACCGACCCGGAGCGGCTCGCGGGCACCTCCATCGCCCGCCATTCCCTCGAGGCGCTGCGGGGAAGCCGGGTCCGCGAGGTCGTGGTTCTCGGCCGTCGCGGCCCCGAGCACGCGGCGTTCACCCTGCCCGAGCTGGTCGGTCTCGACGCACGTGAGGACATCGACCTGCGCGTCGACGCCCCCGACGGCATCGACCCGGACGCCGCGACCACCAGACAGGGCCGCCTGAAGCTGGAACTCCTTGCCCGGATCGCCGACCGGCCGAGCCGCGGGACCGCGGAGACGACCCCTCGTCGCCGGATCATCCTGCGTTTCGCGACCGCGCCCGTGGAGGTCGTGGGCACCGCGCGGACCGAGGGCCTGCGGGTCGTGCGCACGGAACCGGTCACCGACCCCGACGGCCGGGTGCGCGCCGTGCCCCGCCCGGGCTCCGAGGAGGCCCTCGCGGCGGGCCTGGTCCTGGGCTCGGTGGGCTACCGCGGCGTGGCGGTGCCCGGGGTGCCGTTCGACCCCGCGTCCGCGACCATCCCCAGCCGCGAGGGCCGCGTCCTCGACGCCGCCGACGGCCGCGAGGTGCCCGGGCTCTACGTGGTCGGGTGGATCAAGCGGGGTCCGCGCGGGTTCATCGGCTCCAACAAGACGTGTGCGCGCGAGACGGTCAACTCCCTGCTCGCCGACGCGAACGAGGGTCGCCTGCCCACTCCGGGCCCGGCCGCGCGGTTCGAGGAGTTGCTCCGGAGCCGCCGTCCGGTCCCGGCGACCGTCTAGCCGTACCGAACCGTCTGGCTGTACCGAACCGTCCAGCTGTACCGCACCGTCTGGGTGTACCGACCCGCTCAGGCGGCCTGGTCGGCCGCGACCTGATCCGCGATGTCCCTCGCGAGCCGCGCCAGCGGGGAGGCACCGTCGACGTCGGCTTCGTACAGAGCGGCGTACCCCGCGTCGCGATAGGTCAGCAGGGTGTCGGTGACGTCGTCGAGCTGACGGAGCAGATGGGGCGACCACCGTCCGGGATGCTCCACGACGTGCAGACGCAGGGCGACCCGGGTGCGGGAGTCGGGGAGGTTCTCGATCAGCTCGTCGTAGACCTGGACGGGCGTCAGGTCCGAGTCCCTCACGGCGCCGCGGAGAAGGTTCGACGGCTGCACGCCGCTCAGCGGATCGCCCGGCACCGACACCCAGTGGGTGCGCTCGGGGATCGGTCCGCGGCGCGGTCCCGCCACGCCCTGCCCGCCCGGATCGGACGTGCCGACGAGCCAGCGGTCGCGCGGCCGGAACGGGTCGGCGATCAACCCCACGGCGGCGACCCGGTCGAGATCCTCCGGGTGGGCGTCCATCCAGTCGTGGATCACCCGGGTGCCGCAGCACGCCCCGATGAGCACGAGGTCGTCGGACGGGTGGAGATGGACGAGGCGGTTGAGGTCGGCCACCCCGGCCGCGGACGCCGATTCCCAGGTGTGCGACCGCCGGAGCCGACCCGACCCGGGCGCCGGCCACTGCACCCGAACGGCCTCCCGGGCGCCTGTCCATTCAACGAGGTCGTCGACGAACCGTCCGAGAATGGCCGAGGGCTGGCGGTACCCGCCGTCGCTGTCCGCGATGAGTAGTCGCATGTGGTGGCCTCCCGCCCGTCTCACGGCCCGGCCGTAAGATTGATGTGACAACCTCATTGTCGTACGAACGGCTGACAAACAGCACCCACGGAAGATAAATGTTTCGTATCAATACGCGCGTACTGCTGGGGGCGGCGCGTCAGGTGCCGCAGTAGGTGACGTGTGGCGCGGCCTCGGGAGGGGCGGGACGTTCATAGCGCTCGTGACCGGCGCGCCGGGTGTAGGGGTCGGTGACGACGACGAGGAGTTCGGACAGCGGCCCCATGTCCCCTGCCGTGGCCGCGTCGAGGGCCTCCTCGACGAGATGATTGCGCGGGATGTAGATCGGGTTGACCCGGTCCATCGATCCCCGGTCGGGTCGACGGGCCCGCCATGTCGTCAACCAGCCCTCCGCGAGCGCTCCGACCAGCTCGCGCACCGGCTGATCATCCCCGTCCGCGGCCGCCCCGAGCGCGCGGAAGAAACCGGTGTAGTCGGCCCGCGTCGCACTGAGCAACCGGGACAGCTCGTCGATGAGGTCGATCGCCTCGGTGTCCCCGACCTCGTCCGACAGGCCGATCTTGGCGCGCATCCCGGCCGTCCACGCCCGCTGGTAGTGCTCCGGGAACGTACCCAGCATCTCGGTGAGGAGCCGGACCGCCTCGTCCTGGTCCGGGTCGACCAGCGGGACGAGGGTCTCGGCGAACCGGGCGAGGTTCCACTGCAGAACCGGCGGCTGGTTGGCGTAGGCGTAGCGGCCACCGGTGTCGATGGAGCTGAAGACCGTGGCCGGGTCGAACTCATCCATGAAGGCGCACGGCCCGTAGTCGATGGTCTCGCCCGAGATGGTGGTGTTGTCCGTGTTCATGACGCCGTGGATGAACCCGAGGAGCATCCAGCGGGCCACGAGCTCCGCCTGGCCGCGGAGCACGGACGCGAACAGCTCCAGGTACGGGTTCTCCGCGTCGGCGGCGTGCGGGTGATGCCGGGCGATGGCGTGGTCGGCCAGCCGACGCAGCAGCTCGTCGTCGTCGACCGATCGCGCGAACTGGAACGTCCCCACCCTCAGGTGGCTCGCGGCGACGCGGGCCAGCACCGCGCCCGGCAGCGGCGACTCGCGGTACACGGTGTTCCCGGTGGCCACCACGGCGAGCGAGCGGGTGGTGGGGACGCCGAGCGCGTGCATCGCCTCGCTGATGACGTACTCGCGGAGCATGGGGCCGACCGCGGCCAGTCCGTCGCCACCGCGGGCGAACGGGGTGCGCCCCGAACCCTTGAGGTGCAGGTCACGGCCATCGGGCAGCTCCCCCATCAGCAGGGCCCGCCCGTCGCCGAGCCGGGGCGAGTACCCGCCGAACTGGTGTCCGGCATAGGCCTGGGCGACCGGCGTGGCCCCGTCCGGCACGTGAGTGCCCGTCAGCACCCGCACGCCCTCCTCGCCACGCAGGTAGTCGGCGTCCAGGCCGAGCTCGTCGACCAGCGCGTCGTTGAGCACGAGCAGCCGCGGCCCGGACGCCTCCGCGGCCTTCCACGGCACACCCAGTTCCGGGAACTCGCTCGCGTACCGGGTTCCGAGAGTGAGGGGACGTGCGGTGTCCGTGGTCATGGCCCCGACGATACGGACGAGCCGCCGGGCGGGTCGGCGCGTGGACCGGGCTCACCGGGTCCGGCCCGGTCCACTCCCGCACCATCGCGTTCGGCGATCCTCTCCAGGAGCCACGAGGCGAGCGTCGCCGTGACCACGCCCAGCAGGGCGATCCCGCCGAACATGAGCCCCACCGCGATCGTGCGTCCCACCGGGGTCACCGGCGAGTAGTCGCCGTACCCCACGGACGTCACCGTCACGGTCGCCCACCACAGGGACTCACCCCATGTCTGGATCGACGCCCCCGGTGCCCCACGTTCCGCGTTCAACACCGCGAGCGAGGACACCACGAGCAGGACCACCGTCCACCCCGCGGCGTAGGTGATCGCCTGACCGCGCACCACTGTGCCCGCCGACCGCCTCATCCCCCCGAGCAGGGTCACCAGCCGGAGCAGTCGCAGCGGTCGCAGGACCGGCAGAGCGATGACCGCGAGGTCGTACCAGTGCCTGAGCAACCACGGTCCGCGACGCTCCGCCAACGCCAACCTGACCACGAAGTCCACGGCGAACTGAACCCAGGTCCCCGCCATCACGATCCGGGTGACCACTCCCACCGGACCCACGGGTTGTCCGACCACCATCACCGCGTAGGCGACCAGGAACGCCAGAGCCGCACCGATCAGGGGCCACTCCGCCAGCTCCTTCCACCGCGTCTCCGTCACCCGTCGATGATCCCCCCGGGCGCGGCGGGGTGGCCTCGGACACGCGTGATGGCCTCAGAAGTACTGCGACCCGCCGTCGATGCTGATGTGCTCGGCGGTGATGAACGTCGACTCGTCGGAGGCCAGGAACGCGACGACGTTCGAGATCTCCTCCGGCTCCGCCCACGTCTGCTCGAGGAACGTCGTGCCCATGAGGTTGAGCGGGGGGTTCGACTCGCCGACCGCCTCCAACGTGCTCACCATGTCTCCACCGCCCATCGGGGTGGCCACGCCGCCGGGGTGGATGCTGTTGACCCGGACATTCTTCGGGCCGAGCTCCGCCGCGAACGCCCGGGTCATCCCGCCGGGTCGTAGGGGACCGGCCCCGGCAGTGGTCCCGCGAGGTCGAGTCCGATGATGTCGGCGCCCTCGGCGGCCAGGCGGACGGCGTGCGTCCTGCCCTGCCCGCGCGCGACCCCCGTGATGAACGCGACCTTGCCCTCGAGTCGTCCCGCCGTGTCTCGTCCCGCCATCACGAACTCCGTCCTCGCTGCAGTCTGCGGCTCACCATAGGGTCGACTGTCCCGAGAAGTGGGCGGATCGGGGACTATTCGCGCGCCCGCCGGATAGGTTCGGGAGGACACCGTAAGCCGCACTTCCGGAACCGAGGTCGTCCAATGTCCGCAAATGCTGTGGGATTCGCCCTTCTCATCCTCGGACTGGCGTTGTTGATCGGGAAGATCATCCGCGTCAAGGTCGGGATCGTGCAGTCCTTGTTCCTCCCCAGCTCCATCGTCGGCGGTGCACTGCTCCTCCTGCTCGGGCCGGAGGTCCTGGGCAGGTTCACCGGACCGTGGGGCGAGAACGGGCTCTTCACCGAACCGATGGTGGAGGTGTGGTCCTCCCTCCCGGGCCTGCTCATCAGCGTCATCTTCGCCACGATGTTCCTCGGCCAGGACCTGCCGCGCCCCTCTCGGGCCGTCAAGCTCGTCGGTCCGCAGCTCTCCCTCGGCGTGGCCCTGGGCTCCGGGCAGTACGTCGTCGGACTGTTGCTGGCCGCCCTGATCCTCGTGCCCCTGCTCGGCGCCTCACCCATGACGGGCGCCCTCATCGAGATCGGCTTCGAGGGCGGTCACGGAACCGCGGCCGGCATGCGGGGTGTGTTCGAGGAACTCGGTTTCACGGTGGGGGCCGACCTCGCCGTCGGCATGGCCACGGTGGGCATCGTCGGTGGCATCGTGCTCGGCATCGCCCTGATCAACTGGGGCGCCCGCACCGGAAGGACCGAGCTCATCAGCGGCAGCGCCAAGATGTCCATCAGCGAGCAGAAGGGCCTGTTCCGCGAGGACGAGTACTACTCGGCGGGCAAGATGACCTCCCGCCCGTCGTCGGTGGAGCCGCTGTCCCTCCACGTCGCGCTGGTGACCCTGGCGATCCTCATCGGTCTGGGGATCCTCGAGGGGCTGCGATGGATCGAGCAGGCCACCTACGCGTCGGTCATGCTCGACGAGAACACCCCGCTGGAGATCTTCGCCTACGTACCGCTGTTCCCCATCGCCCTGCTCGGCGGCGTCATCGTCCAGGTGGTCGCGACCAAGCTGGGCGTGGCACACGTCATCGACCCGCAGATCATGCTGCGGATCCAGGGCTGGGCGCTCGACTTCCTCATCGTCGCGGCGATCGGCACCCTGTCCCTGCAGGCGATCGGCGAGAACATCGGCGCCTTCACGATCCTCGCCGTGGCCGGCATCCTGGTCAACGTCGGCATCTTCCTCTGGCTGGCACCGCGGATCATCGGCCGCTACTGGTTCGAGCGCGGCATCGGAGACTTCGGCCAGTCGATGGGCGTCACCGCCACCGGCCTCATCCTCATGCGCATCGTCGACCCCGATGCCCAGAGCCCCGCGTTCGAGGCGTTCGGCTACAAGCAGCTCGTCTTCGAACCGTTCTTCGGCGGCGGACTCGTCACCGCGATGGCCGTACCGATCATCTTCCTCACCGGCGTCTGGCCGCTGTTCATCACCATGCTGGTCGTCTTCCTGGTCGCCGTCCTGTCCGGACTGCTCTACTTCCGACCCAGGGAGATGAAGGAGCGGGCCGAGTGGAAGAAGGCCTGGAAACCGGAGGACGAATCCGACACCGCCACCGCGAGCTGACCACGGCGACCGCCCATGCCCACGCCGTCGACGCCCGCACCCGCCGCCGGGCCCAGACCGGACCCCGCACCCGATCCGACCGCCGGGCGACGCCTGGTGCTCTCGGGATTCCTCTTCGGGTGCGGGATCGCCGGCTCGGTCATCGACCTGTTCGTCTTCCACCTGCTCCTGCAGTGGCATCACTTCTACGACCTGTCCACCACGACGACGGCGCTGGTCGCCGACGGCCTGTTCCACGGGGCGACCTGGCTGATCACCGTGTGGGGGCTGTTCATGTTCGCGGACGTCCGCCAGCAGATCGTCGTCCCGTGGACGCGCTGGGCCGGGGCGGTCCTCACCGGCATCGGGTTCTTCCAACTGGTCGACGGGATCGTGTTCCACAAGCTCCTCGGCATCCACCAGATCCGCTACGGCGTGGACCTGCTCGTCTACGACCTGGTGTGGATCCTCTCCGCGATCATCCTGCTGACGATCGGCCTGGTCATGTTGCGCCGGACCAGGAACGCGCCGCTCACATCCCCCGTGGTTCGGCGGCCCCGGAGCTGATCGACGGTGGGCAACGGACACGCGCACGACGGTCGCGACGCCACGCCGGGGGGCGCCGGCGCGGTCGGCACCACGCCGGGAGACCACGCGACCTCCGTCGCCGCCGAGTGGTGGATCCTCGAGTCCGTCGGACCGGCCGTCCTCGTCCTGGCCCTGACCGCGTACCTCCTCGGTGTGTACCGGCACCGTGGCCGCGGACCGTGGGCCTGGTGGCGCACCACCGTCTGGATCGCCGGGCTGACCAGTGTGGGCGTCGGCTGGGCCGGTCCGCTCGCGGAGGCGGCCCGCCACGACTTCACGGCCCACATGGCCACCCACCTGCTCGTGGGCATGATCGGGCCGCTGCTCCTCGTGCTGGCGGCCCCGGTCACCCTGGCCCTGCGGACGCTTCCGACGTCGGGCGCACGCACCGTGTCCGCCGTCCTGCGCTCTCGGCCCGCACGGGTGGTCACCCACCCGGTCGTCGCCGCCGTCCTCAACGGCGGCGGGGTGTGGCTCCTCTACGCGACCGAACTCTTCGAGCTCATGCACCGGTCGATGGCCCTGCACCTGCTGGTCCACGTCCACGTCCTGCTCGCCGGGATCGCGTTCACCGTGGCGATGATCGGCCCGGACCCCAACCCGCACCGCGCCTCCCTGCGCGTCCGCGCGACCGTGCTGGTGGTGTTCATCGCCGCCCACTCGATCCTCGCCAAGTGGCTCTACGCGCACCCGCCCGCCGGCGTGGACCCGGTCGACGCCCGCGCCGGCGCGCAGCTCATGTACTACGGGGGCGACGTCGTGGACCTGGCGATCCTCATCCTGTTGTTCGCCGGGTGGTACCCCGGCTCGCGCCTCCGACCCCGGCTGCTGCCCGGTCACCCGCGCGAACGCCGCGAACGGCGTATCCCTCGCGCCGGGCAGCGCCTAGGATAAGAAAAATCCGATCCGGGAGGTACGCCGTGGCCACGAAGAAGCGCTGGAACGACCTGACCGACACGCAGAAGACGGTCCTGCTCACGCTCATCTCGGTGCAGGTGTCACTCGCCGCGACCGCGTGGGCGGACCTCGCCTCCCGTCCCGCGGCGAAGGTGCAGGGCTCCAAGGGCAAATGGGCCGCGATCATCGCGATCAACTTCATCGGGCCGATCCTCTACTTCACCCGCGGGCGGCGGTAGTGACCACCCGGTCACGGGCCGGCCTGGCCACCGGTGTCCTCCTCGTCGTCGTCCTCGCCCTGGGCGCGTGCGCGGCCGGACCCAACGTCGACGTCGCCCCCACCGGCGCCGGGTTCCTCCTCGGCCTGTGGCACGGGATCATCCTCCCCGTCACCTTCGTCATCTCCCTCTTCACCGACACCGTGACGATCTACGAGGTGAACAACAACGGCAACTGGTACGACTTCGGCTTCGTCGTGGGACTGGCCCTGTTCTCTGGCCCGGCCCTCGCCGGCGGCCGGGGGCGGCGGGGATGACGCGCGTCCTGGTGACCGGCGGAGTCCGATCCGGCAAGTCCCGGCACGCGGTGCGACTGCTCGGCGACACCGACACGGTGACGTTCGTCGCGCCGGGCCGCCCCGCCGACGAGCTCGACGACCCCGACTGGGCCGCGCGCGTCGACCACCACCGGGCACACCGGCCCGCGGGGTGGCGCACCCTGGAATCCCCCGATGTGGCCTCCGCGCTGCGCCACGCCCCCGGCCCGGTCCTCATCGACTGCCTGGGCACCTGGCTCACCGCCACCGTCGACGACCTGGGCCTGTGGGACGCCCCCGCCGACGAGGCGCGCGCCGCCGTCGACGAACGGACCGACGCCCTCTGCGCCGCCCTCACCGCCCGCGACGACGTGGTGCTGGTGACCAACGAGGTCGGATCCGGGGTCGTGCCCCCGTACCGCTCGGGCGGCGTGTTCCGGGACCTGCTGGGCGCGCTCAACCAGTCCGTCGCCGAATGCTGCGACGAGGTGCACCTGGTCGTGTGCGGGCGGGTCCTCACGCTGTGACCGGGCATGTGGCGACCGGCCTGAGCGCCTTCCCGCTCACACCTCTGAGCGACGACCGGGTCGACGAGAGCGCCTATGCGGCGATCATCGAGCGACTGGTACGCGCGGGCGTCGACTCGATCGGTGCGCTCGGTTCCACCGGTTCGTATGCCTACTTCGACCGCGAGGAGCGGCGCCGGGTCGCCGAGGCGACCGTCCGACACGCGGCGGGGGTTCCGGTGATCGTCGGGATCAGTGCCCTGCGGACCTTCCACGCGCAGGCCCTCGCCCACGACGCGCAGGCGGCCGGCGCCTCGGCGGTGATGCTCGCGCCCATGAGCTACCAGCCGCTCACCGACGACGACGTGATGGGCCTGTACACGGACGTCGCCGGTGAACTCTCCGTGCCACTGGTGGTCTACGACAACCCCGGCACCACCCGTTTCGGATTCACGCCCGAGCTCTACCTGCGACTGGCCGAACTCCCGCAGGTGGCCTCGATCAAGATCCCGCCGCCGCCGGCGGAGCCCACAGCGGCGCGTGAGCACCTCGCCCGACTGCGCTCCGCGGTGCCCGAGCGTGTGGGCCTGGGGGTCTCCGGCGACCCCTCGGCCGCGGC
Organism: Dietzia sp. 111N12-1; assembly: GCF_001658045.1. Taxonomy (NCBI): domain Bacteria; kingdom Bacillati; phylum Actinomycetota; class Actinomycetes; order Mycobacteriales; family Dietziaceae; genus Dietzia; species Dietzia sp. 111N12-1. The sequence goes on from NZ_LSSV01000020.1 coordinate 52,757, forward strand.
GGCACTGCTCGCGGGCTGCGACAGCTGGTACTCGGTGCTGGCCGGCACCGTCCCGGGCCCCGCCCTGGCGATCGCGCGGGCGGCGCTGTCCGGTCGGGCCGAGGAGGCGTTGGCCGAGTCCGCCGGGCTGACGCCGCTGTGGGAACTCTTCTCCGCGCACGGCAGCCTGCGGGTGGTCGCGGCCGTCGCCGAGATCCTCGGGCTGGCCGCGGAGAACTGTCTGCCCCGGCCCGTGCTCGGCCTCACCGGTGCCGACCGGACGGTCGTAGAGACGGTGGTCACAGCCCTTTCGCTGGGGAAATAACCGCACACTCATGCCGGCGGCTCCATACTTGGAGCACCCGCCCCCACCCCGCCCCTCGCCGTGCGCCGCCCCCGGAGGACCCCGTGAGCACCGACCAGTTGACCGAGAAGTCCGACGAGCCCGCCGCACCCTCGCCCGTGGCCGCCGTCGCCCGCGCGGTCGCCACGGCGGCGCGACGGCTCCCCGTCACGGCGGTGATCGTCGCCGCGCTGCTCGTCACCGGGGTGGTGTTCGAGGCCCTGTGGCGCAGCGCCCGCGACGCCACCTGGTTCCCCGACGTCGCCTACGGTGTGCCCGCGCTGGAGGGCGGCCGCTGGTGGACACTCGTGACCGGGCCCTGGCTCGGGCTCACCCCGCTGCAGCACGTGTCCCTGCTGGTGCTGGTGGCGGCGGGCATCGGGATGGGCGAGTGGCGCCTGGGCCCGGTGCGGACTGCGCTGACCGCGGCCGTCGGGCAGCTCATCGGCGTGCTCGGGGCGGTCGCCGTGATCGTCCCCGGCGACGCGGTCGGCTGGGAGTGGGCCACGGAGCTGTCGGTGGTGCTGGATGTCGGCTGCTCGACCGCGGTGATCGCCGTGCTCGCCGCCGCCACGGCCACCCTCGTCTCGCCCTGGCGACTGCGCGCGCGGGCGCTGCTCTACGGCTATGTGATCGTGTCGTTCCTGTTCGTCGGGAGCCTGGCCGACCTCACCCACCTCGTCGCGTTCGTGGTGTTCCTCGCCGTCGGCGAGCGGTTCTTCTCCGGCACCGAACACGGCCTGCGGCCGCGGACGCGACGGGAGACCCGGCTCGTGGTGTCGGCGGGCATGTGGTTCATCGCCGCGGTCCACGTGGTGGTGTATTTCCTGCCCTCCGACGGCCCCCTCGGGCCCACCGAGGCCGAGGACGTGAACCTGATCGGCATGCTCCTGTCCGTCCTCATCGCCGCGGCCACGGCGGAGCTGCTGCGCCGTGGCTACCGGGCAGCGTGGGGCGTCGCCCTCGCCTATGCCCTGGTCACCGCGGTGGTCACCCTCGTCGTCACGGTCTTGGTCGTCGCCGCGGACTTCGAGTCCCTCGGCGCCGTCACCCTCGGTACCGGTCTGCTCTGGGTGGGCGAGGCCGTGCTGCTGGTGGTGGGCCGGGGCGCGTTCGGCGTGCGGGTGCGGCGACGGGTGACCGGGTCGCGCGTCCATTCCGACGACGTCGTGGAGCGCGTCCGTGAGCTCATCCGGCGCCACGGCGGCAGCACGATGTCGTGGATGATCACGTGGCAGCCGATGAACTACTTCTTCGGCGCGGGCACCAGCACCGCGGGCCCCGACTCGGCGGGGGTCGTGGGGTACCGGGTGCACGTCGGCACCATCATCGCGCTGGCCGACCCCGTCGCCGACCCCGCCGACCGCGACGTGCTGCTGAGCTCGTTCGTCGACTTCGCCGAGGCGCAGGCCGCCGTCCCGTGCCTGTTCTCGGTGTCCGGCGAGACGGCGGATCGGATGCGGGTGCACGGGTGGCGGGCACTGCAGATCGCCGAGGACACCATCATGGATTTGCCCGACCTGGCCTTCGCGGGCAAGAAGTGGCAGAAGATCCGGTCCGCGATGAACAAGGCGGACAAGAGCGGCACCACCTACGTCTCCGGGCTACTGCGCGAGCAGCCCGCCGCGGTGCTGGCGCAGGTGCGGGAGATCTCCGAGCAGTGGGTCGGCGACAAGGAGCTGCCGGAAATGGGCTTCACGCTCGGCACGGTCGAGGAGGCGCTCGACGACGACGTGCGCATCGCGCTGGCCGTGGACTCCGGCGGGGTGGTCCAGGCGGCGCTGTCCTGGCTGCCGGTCTACCGCGGCGAGCCCGACGGTGGCGTACGCGGCTGGACCCTGGATCTCATGCGCAAACGCAACGGCCCCGGCGCGAACAACATGGTCGAGTTCCTCATCGCCCGCTCCGCGCTGGAGTTCAAGGACGAGGGCGCCGACTACGTCTCGTTGTCCGGTGCGCCGTTGGCGCGAAGTGGCGACGACGACGAGGTGGCCGTCCTCGACCGCGGACTCGATCTGCTGGGTCAGGCACTCGAGCCCTACTACGGGTTCCGGTCGCTCCACCAGTTCAAGTCGAAGTTCAATCCGAGGATCGAGCCCGTCTACCTGTGTTTCCGCGACGAGGCGGACCTGCCGCGGATCGGGGTGGCGATCGGCCGGGCGTACCTGCCGGGAGCGACGACCCGCCAGCTCGCGGCCCTGGCCCGCTCGGGCCCCTCGGAGACCGTCGACGTCTGACGTCCCCGGGCGGGACGCACCACTGCGCCCCTGACCTCCCGGCATCCGCTCCCGCGCCTGGCGTCTCGCTCCCGAGCCTGGCGCCTCGCCCACCGGCCCGCCCTGCATCCGCTCCCGTGCCTGGCGTCTCGCTCCCCCGCCTGACCGCCCACCACGCAGCCGCTCCCGTGCCTGGCGTCTCGCGTGCCCCGGCGGGCAGGCGAGAGTTCATCGTGACGGGCGGGAGTAACCGAGGGGCCGTGAGGGCCGCGGTGGGCCGGGGGTCTCCGTCCGGGCTCAGCTCATTCGCCGTGGCGCGCGAGGCGCCGTGCCAGATGCTCGCGCAGGTCCTCGAAGTGCCGTTCCGCGGCGGTCTCGTCGTACATCGACGTATCCGCCATCGAGTACCCGTGTGGGGCACCGGGGTAGACGTCCTGGTCCAGGGGCACACCGGATTCCCGGGCCAGGGACGCGATGACGTCCATCCCTTCCCGCGGCATCGACGGGTCGTCGTCAGCGTGACGCAGGAGGACGGCGGCCCGGGTGGTCGCGAGACTCAGGTGGGGACTGTCGCTCTCGTCCGTCGCCAGCCCGCCGCCGTGGAATCCCCCGACGGTGGCGATGCGGTCCGTGTGGTCCCCGCCCGCGCGCAACGCGAGTCGCGCTCCCATGCAGTAGCCGATGACCCCCACGTCGCCGGTGACCCCGGGCAGCGTCAGCAGCGCGTCCAGGTAGGCCGCGGTGTCCGGTCGCGACAGGTCCGAGGTGAGTCCCTCCCTCAGAGGGAATACCTTCGCGATGTAGCCGTCCCGCTCGCCCGGTTCGCGTAGATCGACGGTCGGGGCCAGGTCGTCGACGGTGCCGGAGCGGTAGAAGACGTTCGGCGCGAGGACGACGTAACCCCAGCTCGCGATGCGATCCATCATCGTGCGTATCTGCGGCCTCAGACCGAAGATGTCCGGGAACAGCAGCACGCCCGGCACGTCGTGCTCGGCGGTCTCGGGCCGCGAGACGAACGCCTCCGCGGTGCCGTCCGCCGTGTCGATGGTCAGGTCCACGGTCATGTCGCCACGCAGGTCCACAGTCGAATCCCTTCCGTCGTCACCGACGGTAACTCCGCGATCCGGGCACCACAGCCCGGTCGCGCAGAGCGGGACGGTCGCACCGAGCGGGACGGTCAGCTCCGTGCGGCCAGCACCGCGTCCCGGGCGTCGAGGGCCGTGTCGCTGCCCAGGGCCAGGGCCGCGAGCTCCCGGCACTGCTCGAGGGTGACCCCTGCCAGAGCCGCCCCGACGAACGGCAGCGCGGCGGTGGCGACGGAGAGCGAGCCGACTCCGAGTCCCAGCAGGACGCACGCCAGGTTGGGGTCCGCCGCCGCCTCGCCGCACACCCCGACCGGGATCGTGCGCCCGTCCGGCGATCGTCCCGCGGCCTCGGCAACCGCCCGGATGAGCCGGAGCACGGCGGGTTGCCAGGGGTCGGTGAGGGCGGCCAGGTCGGACGACATCCGGTCGGCGGCCATGACGTACTGCGTGAGGTCGTTGGTGCCGATCGACAGGAAGTCCACGTGCGGGAGGAACCTGTCGACGGCCACCGCGACCGACGGCACCTCGACCATGATCCCGGGCGTCAGGCCGCGCCGACGGCACCGGTCGGCGAAGTCGCGGGCCTCGTCGACGGTGGCGACCATGGGGGCCATGACCCACGGTGAGGACTGCGCCCCGCCCACCCGGCGGCCGGCCGCGGCGAGGGCGTCGAGTTGCCGGTCCAGCAGCCCGGGGTCGATGAGATCCACGCGGATGCCGCGGACGCCCAGGGCCGGGTTGTCCTCCTCGGTCATGCCCGCGAACGCCAGCGGTTTGTCCGAGCCCGCATCGAGGGTCCTCGTGACGACCCGGCCGTCCGGGAATGCGCCGAGCACCCGGGCGTAGAGGTTGACCTGCTCGTCGTGGGTCGGTTCGGCGGCCCGGTCGAGGAACGCCAGCTCGGTGCGGAACAGGCCGATCCCGCCGGCCGGGCCCGACGCCGCGTTCTCGGCGCCCTCGCCGTCCTGGACGTTGGCCAGCAGGCGTACGGAGTGCCCGTCGGCCAGGACGGCGGGGCCGCTCCAGTCGGCGGCGGCGGCCCGGGTGCGCCGGTCCGCCTCAGCGGCCGCTCGGGCCGGGCCCTCCTCGGGCTCGACGGTGACCGTGCCCGCGGCGGCGTCCACCAGTACGTTCGTGCCGTCGGTGATCGCGGCGAGTCCCCCGGCGGCGACCATGCACGGGATGCCGAGCTGCCGGGCGATGATCGCTGTGTGTGAGGTGGGCCCGCCGTGCTCGCAGACGATCGCCAGCACCATGTCCGGGTCGAGCCCGGCGGTGTCCGCCGGGGCGAGGTCGTCGGCCATGAGCACGCCCGGCGCGTCGAAGTCGGGCACGCCCGGTTCGGGCAGGCCGCGCAGCTCGGCCACGACGCGCGCGCAGATGTCGCGGAGGTCGGTGATGCGTTCGGCCTGCCGACCGCCGACACGCGCGAACATCGCGGCGAAGGTCTCCGTGGCCGCCACCGCCGCGGCCTCGACCGCCACGCCCTTCTTCAGTTCCTTGACCACCGCCTTGGCCCAGCCACGGTCCCGGGCGAGGACGGCGTTGGCGGACAGGACCTCTGCACTGACGCCGGTGGCGAGGGCGGCCCGTTGATCCAGTCGGTCGGCCACGGTCCGGGCCGCTGCGACGAAGCGTTCGCGGCCCTCCTCGACCTGCGCCTCGTCCGGCGCACCCGCTGCCTCGGCTCCCGTCGCCGTCCCGGTTCCCGCCGCGCCCGCGGCCCCCGGGTCGACCGCCGCGCCCGTGGCCCCCGGGTCGAGGACATCCTGCCTGACGACCCACCGGGCGGGCCCGTAGGCCAGTCCGGCGACCACGCCGGTGCCGCGGATGACCGTCCCGGACTTCGACTGCTGCGTCATGGGAACTCCTAGCGGACCGGACGCCCTCGTCCGGCTCATCGATCGGTTATGTGACGAGAATAACTAAGTCGGCTTGACTTTCCAACCGTATCGGGCAGAATCCAACACAATCGGTCACCACAGCGGAGAGGTCGGAGCCCATGTACGGGAGCGAACGACGGCGACACATCACGGAGGCGCTGGCCGCCTCCGGGCGGGTGACCGTCGCCGAACTCGCGGCCGGCCTCGACGTGAGTGCCGAGACGATCCGCCGAGACCTGTCGCTCCTGGAATCCGAGGGGCACCTCGAACGCACCCACGGCGGGGCGGTCCCGGCGGTGCCCGGTGGCCGCGTCGAACGCACCCTGGCCGCGCGGCGGTCGGAGAACGTGGACGCGAAGTCCGCGATCGGCCGGGCTGCGTTGCGGCTGCTCCCCGCCGTGGGGGGCGCGGCCCTGCTCGATGCCGGCTCCACCACGGACCGCCTGGCCGAATCGCTGCCCGCCGACCACGGCCTCACCCTCATCACGAACTCGGTCCCCATCGCCGACGGCCTGCACCGCGCGGCGTCGGAGGACCTCCACGTCCTCGGCGGGACGGTCCGCGGCCTCACGGGGGCGTGCGTGGGTCCGTCGGTGCTCCGGGCGCTGGAGTCGATCCGGGTCGACGTCGCCTTCGTGGGCACGAACGGCCTCCACCCCGAGCGCGGCCTCACCACCCAGGACCCGGACGAGGCGGCGGTCAAGAACGCCATGTGCCGGGCGGCCCGCCGGGTGGTGGTGCTCGCGGACTCGAGCAAGTTCGGTCACGAGTTCCTGGTCTCGTTCGCTCCGCTGGACCGGGTCGACGTCCTGGTCACCGACGCTCCCCCGCCGGGCCCGCTGGCTACAGCGCTGGACACCTACGGAATCGAGGTCGTGCTGCCATGATCGTCACGCTCACCATGAACCCGTCGGTGGACCGGACCGCGCAGCTGCCCGCGCAGCTCACCGTGGGCGGGGTCAACCGCATCGCGGCCGTCGACGACTCCCCGGGCGGGAAGGGCGTCAACGTCGCCCGCGTCCTCGCCGGCGGAGGGGTCCGGGCGGAGGCGGTGTTCCCGGCCCCGGCGGACGACCCGTTCGTGGCGATGTGCGCCGGGGCCGGCGTCGCGACGTCCGTCGTCCCCGCGCACGGCGCGGTGCGGATCAACCTCACCCTCGCAGACCCCGCCGGAACCACCACCAAGATCAACGCCCCCGGCCCCGAGCTCGACAGCGCCGCGATCGACCGGGCCCGCTCCACGGTCGCCGCCCTCGCCGGTGACGCGGCGTGGGTGGTGCTGTGCGGGTCCCTGCCGCGCGGCGTACCGGACGACTTCTATGCGGACCTGGTCGGTGCGCTCCGTCCCGGGGGGGCCCGCCTCGCCGTCGACACCTCCGACGCACCACTGGCCGCCCTCGCGGAACGCCTGCCCGACGCGGCGCCCGACCTGGTCAAACCCAACGGCGAGGAGCTCGGGCAGCTGGCCGGCGTCGACGGCTCCGAGCTGGAGCGTCGCGCCGCCGCCGGTGACACGACCCCCGTGGTGGACGCCGCGCGGGCGTTGCGCGCCCGCGGCGTGGGCGCAGCCCTGGTCACCCTGGGCGGCGCCGGTGCCGTCCTGGTCGACGACGACGAGGCGTGGTACGCGAACACCCCACCCGTGCAGGTCAGATCCACGGTCGGGGCCGGAGACTCCGCGCTCGCGGGCTACCTGCTGGCCGAGTCCCGCGGACTCCCGCCGCGGGACCGGCTGCTGTGGGCGGTCAACCACGGCAGCGTCGCCGCCTCACTGCCCGGTACCGGACTGCCGCTGGGCCTCGACCCGACCACGTTCCGCGCCACCGTGCGGCGACTCGACTGACCCGCCGCACGGGCGACCAGCACCCACAGACCGCGACCCCCCACCCGGCGGCCTCCCACCCAGCACCCTCCCACCCAGCACCCTCCCAACCCAGCACCCTCCCAACCCAGCACCTCTCAAACCAGCACCCTCGGAAGAACACGGAGCACGGCAATGAACCAGCCGATCATCGAGACCGCCGCGGTGCGGCTCGACGCCGACCTCGGCGGCACCAAGCAGGAGGTGATCCGGGCGCTGGCCCGGACCCTCGTCGACGCCGGCCGGGCCGACGATCACGACGCGCTCGTACGCGATCTGTTCGCCCGCGAGGACAAGGCGGCCACCGGTATGAAGGGCGGGATCGCGATCCCGCACTGCAAGTCCGAGGCGGTGTCCGAACCGAGCCTGGCCTTCGCGCGGCTCGACCCGCCCGTGGACTTCGGCGCCAAGGACGGGCCCGCCGACCTCGTGCTGATGATCGGCGCCCCCGCGGGCGGCGGCAAGGAGCACCTGAAGATCCTGGCCACCCTCGCCCGAAACCTGGTGCGCTCCGAGTTCGTGGACTCCCTCCGGTCGGCCACCACGCCGGACGAGGCGGTCGCGGTCATCGAGGGGGTGCTGGCGCCGGAAGAGAAGGCGCCGGCCTCGTCGTCGTCGTCCTCGTCGTCGTCCTCGTCTTCCTCGTCGTCGTCCGGCGCGACAACGGACACGGTGGCCGCCTCGGCGGTATCGACCCCCGGCTCGGCATCGGGCGCGGCGCCGGCCCGGGTGGTCGCGGTGACCGCCTGCCCCACCGGCATCGCCCACACCTACATGGCCGCCGACTCGCTCGCCCAGGCCGCGGAGGCGCGCGGCGTCGAACTGCACGTGGAGACCCAGGGCTCGGCCGGGGCGACCCCCCTCGACGCGGCGGTGATCGAGGCCGCGGACGCGGTCGTGTTCGCCACGGACGTCGGGGTGCGCGACCGGGGCCGGTTCGCCGGCAAACCCGTCGTCGAGTACGGGGTGAAGAAGGCGATCGACGCGCCCGACCAGGTCCTCGACGAGGCGCTGGCCGCGGCCCAGGACCCCCGGGCACGGCGCGTGTCGGCGGACTCCGGCACCGCCGACGGCGGCTCCGGCTCGGGGGGCGGGTCCGGCTCCGACGAGCACTGGGCTCGCGGCCTGCAGCGCGCCGTCATGACCGGCGTGTCGTACATGATCCCGTTCGTCGCCGCCGGCGGGCTCCTGCTCGCACTGGGATTCCTGTTCGCCGGGTACGACGTCGCGTTCGTGTGGGAAGAGCTCGCCACCGGGTTCTCACTCACCGACCTGCCCGGGGAGGTGTGGTACCTCGACGGCGAGATCGTGTCCGCCGGGACCGCCGGAGCCGAGGTCCTCACGCACTCCGGGCTGCGGCTCTACATGGGAGCCGTGCTGTTCGCGATCGGCCAGGCCGCGATGGGCTTCATGATCGCCGTGCTTTCGGGCTACATCGCCTACGGCCTGGCCGACCGTCCCGGCATCGCACCGGGCTTCGTAGGCGGCGCGCTGTCGGCGACCCTCGGCGCCGGGTTCATCGGCGCGCTCGTCACCGGCATCCTCGCCGGCTACCTCGTGCGGTGGATGACCACCTGGAAGACGCCGCGCTGGCTCGCCGGTCTCATGCCGGTGGTCCTCATCCCGCTCATCGGCTCGCTGGCGATCGGCCTGCTGATGTTTCTGCTGCTCGGCCGCCCGCTGGCCTCACTGACCTCCGCCATGGAGTCGTGGCTGGGTGGCATGACCGGCTCCTCGGTGATCCTGCTGGGCGTCATCCTGGGCCTGATGATGTGCTTCGACCTGGGCGGGCCGATCAACAAGGCGGCGTACACGTTCGCCACGGCCGGTCTGGTCGCCGACAACCCGGCGACGCTGCGGATCATGGCCGCGGTGATGGCCGCCGGCATGGTTCCGCCGCTCGCGATGGGCTTGGCGACCGTCGTGCGCAAGCGCCTGTTCAGCCCGGTGGAGCAGGAGAACGGCCGCGCCGCGTTCCTGCTGGGCGCCAGCTTCATCACCGAGGGTGCGATCCCCTTCGCCGCCGCCGACCCGCTCCGCGTCATCCCGTCGATGATGGCCGGTGGCGCCGTGACCGGTGCGCTCATCATGGCGTTCTCGGTCGAGTCGTACGCGCCCCACGGCGGGCTGTTCGTGGTGTTCGCCATCAACCCGGTCTGGGGCTACCTCCTGGCCATCCTCGCCGGCACCCTCGTCGCGTGCGCGGCCGTGGTGGTCGCCAAGACCACCCGCCGCGAGCCCACCCCGGCCCCGGCCGCCGCAGCACAGCCGGTCGCGGCCTGACACCAGAGCCTGCACGATGACGGGGGAACCCCCGGCACCGGAATACACAGAGGAGACACCATGCCCAGCACCACCGTCACCGTCGGATCGGCCGAGGGCCTCCACGCCCGCCCCGCGGGGATCATCGCCGAGGCCGCCGAGAAGTACGAGACCGACATCGAGATCACCTACGACGACGAGGAGGCCGACGCCGCGTCCGCGATGCTCATCATGGCGCTCGGCGCCGAGAAGGGCGCCACGGTGACCGTCAGCGGAGAGGACGCCGACGCGGTGGCCGAGATCGCCGCGCTCATCGAGCAGGATCTCGACGCGGAATGACCGTCCTGGTCGTGGGATCCGGCGGGTATCTCGGCTCGCGCCTGGTACCCGCCCTGCTCGACCGCGGTCACCGCGTCCGGGCCGGCGTCACGGACCCCGGTCGTGCCGCGACGCGCCCCTGGTCCGATCGGGTCGAGACCGTACGGTGCGACGTCCTCGACCCGGCGAGTCTCTCGGCCGCCCTCGACGGGGTCGACGAGGTGGTCTACCTGGTGCACCGGATGGGTGCCGGCGCCGACTTCCGCCGCGAGGACGCCGAGGGTGCGGGGGCGATGCGCCGGGCGATGGCCGCCGCCGGCACGGAGCGGTGTGTCTACGTCTCCGGACTGGCCCCCTCGGGGGACGACCGGCTGCCGCTCTCGCAACACATGGCGTCGCGGCTCGAGGTGGAATCACTGCTCTCGGCCGGGTCCACGCCCGTGTTCACGCTGCGGGCCGGGGTGATCCTGGGCGCGGGCTCGACGAGTTTCGAGGTCCTCCGCACGCTCTGCGAGCTGCTCCCCGTCCAGCCGGTGCCCCGATGGATGCGACACCGGAGGGTCGAGCCCGTCGCCGAGCGGGACGTCGTGGAGGCCCTGTGCCATGCCCTGGTTGGTGAGCCCCGGACCGGCCACGCGGACCTCGGCTGCGGGGAGACCCTGACCTACCCCGCGCTGCTCGCGCGCTACTCCCGCATCGCCGGGTTGCCGACGGTGCGCCTCCCCGTGCCCGGGGTGCCGTGGGACCTCGTCGCCGCCGGACTGGCACCCCTGGTCGATCAGGACGGGGCGACGGTCAGCGCGCTGATCGAGAGCCTGCAACACGACATGGTGGTCGGCGATCCCGCCGCGGGGCTGCTCCCCGGGGACTGGGAGATTACGGGGATCGACGAGGCGATCCGGGTCGCGCTCGCCGACGCCGCCGACTAGGAGGGATGTCCAACGCGGCCACCGCCGATGCGACATCCAACGACCCGCTTAGGTAACCTCGATCACAACTGACACTCGTCAATCCGCGAGAGTCTCGAGATCGAGGCCCGAGACGACCGCCCGAGGAAACAAAGAGGTCGCGCATCATGACGTCGCGTATCGCCACCCCGCCGGTCGCCCCGGGCCGTGAGGCCCTGTTCCGTCCCCTCGAGGTCAGGTCGCTGCGCCTGGCCAATCGCCTCGTCATGTCCCCCATGACCCGCATGGGCTGCCCCGACGGCCTGCCGGACGAGGTCAACCGCGACTACTACGCCGACCGGGCCGCAGGCGGAACGGGACTCGTGGTGACCGAGGGCATCGGCGTCGACCACCCGACCTCGGTCGACCATTCGTGGATCCCCCGCCTCGACACGCCGGAATCTGTATCGGCCTGGCGTGTGGTGACCGACGCCGTCCACGCCGCCGGCGGCCGGATCATCGCCCAGCTCTGGCACGTCGGCCCGCTCTGGGGCGCGAACGCCCGCTTCGACCGGGCCCACCGCGACCGGCTGATGGAGATGCACCCCATGCGCCCGTCCGGGCTCTGGGGGACGCCGGGCGTCACCACGTACTCCGAGCGCAGCGTCGCCCGCTGGTCGCCCGAGGTGCCGCCGATGACCGACTCCGACATCTCCGAGGTCATCGACGCGTTCGCCCGCTCCGCGCGCCTGGCGATGGAGGCCGGTTTCGACGGCGTGACGCTGCACGGCGGCCACGGGTACCTGCTCGACGCGTTCGTCTGGGCCGACACCAACCGTCGCACCGACGACTGGGGCGGTGACCTGGCCGCGCGCAGTCGCTTCCCCGCCGCGGTGGTCGCGGCGGTCCGCAGTGCGATCGGTCCCGACGCGCCGCTGTTCTACCGCTTCTCCCAGCACACCCAGCAGGACTACACGGTCCGCAAGGCGACCACTCCCGACGAACTGGGCGTCTACCTGGGCGCACTCGCCGAGGCCGGGGTCGATCTGCTCGACGCCTCGACCAGGCGGTTCAGCGACGCGGCATTCCCCGACCTGGGAGGTGACGACGGCGAGGTGACCCTGGCCGGTTGGGCCCGCCGGCTCACCGGCCTGCCGTCCGGCGCCGTGGGCGGGGTGGGGATCGGGACGTCCCTGCGCGAGCAGAAGTCGGGCAAGCCGGCCATCGCCGCGGACAACATCGATGCGGTCGTGGAGTGCATGGAGCGCGGCGAGTTCGACCTCATCTCCGTGGGTCGACTGCACCTTGCGGATCCGTCGATCGCCGAGGTCCTGCGCACGGCCGGGCCACTGCCGGAGTTCGTGCGCGAGGTCCACGAGATGCCGTTGCGCTCCCCCGCCTGACCTGCCGTGCCGCGGGGGCATCTGACCTGCCGCGCCGGGTTTCCGGCAGCGCGAGACGAACCCTGGCCGGGCCGCCGAAACGGGACTAGCCTTCGGCCATGACCGTCACCGACGAACTGCTCGAGGCCGCCAAGGCCTACCAGGCCGACTTCGACAAGGGCGACCTGCCCATGCCGCCCGGGCGGAAGATCGCCGTGGTGGCCTGCATGGACGCCCGTCTCAACCCGTACGGCCTGCTGGGCCTGACCGAGGGCGACGCGCACGTCATCCGCAACGCCGGTGGGGTCGTCACCGACGACGTCCTGCGCTCGCTGACGATCAGCCAGCGCCTGTTGGGTACCGAGGAGATCGTCCTGATCCACCACACGGACTGCGGGATGCTCACCTTCCGCGACGACGACCTCAAGGACCGGATCGAGTCCGACACCGGCCTGCGGCCCCGCTGGGCGCCGGAGTCGTTCCCCGAGCCGGAGGCCGACGTGCGCCAGTCGATCGCCCGCGTCGAGTCCGATCCGTTCCTGCTCCACGCCACCGCCGTCCGCGGCTTCGTCTACGACGTCGGCACCGGCGAGCTGCGCGAGGTCGCCCGCGCGTGACGCGGACCTGCTGATGCCCCTTCCCGGGGAAGGGCGATCGCGCTAAGTTGGAGGTTTCTTCATCCCGCGCCGAACTGTCCCGGCGATCCCGCACGGAGCCCCGCAGTGTCCACACACACTCACTCAGCCGAGACCACTCGTTCCGTCAACCCGTTTCGGGTCGCCCTGCTCGTCGGCGGCCTCATAGCCGTGGGCTTCGGCGTCGCTGTCCTCTTCTGGCCCGCGAAGACGGCAGTTGCCGTGACCGGGGTGCTGGCCGTCTACGCGATCGCGGCCGGCGTCGTCTACATCGCCGTGGCGGCCGTCGCCAGGTGGCAGAGCACGGGTAGCAGGATCGGCCACGCCCTCCTCGGAGTGCTGTTCATCCTCGCCGGCGCCTATGCGTTCGCCTCTCTCCAGGAGTCGGCGGCATTCCTCGCTCTCTTCGTCACGGTCATGATCGGCGTGATGTGGATCGTCGAGGGTTTCACCGCTTTGTTCACCCTCGGCGAGTCTGGGTCGAGCGCGGTGACGGTCATCTTCGCGATCATCTCCGTCCTCGCCGGGTTCGCGCTGCTCAGCACCCCGGTGTGGGGCGCGGGGTTCCTTTGGTGGCTCTTCGCGATCTCTCTCGTCGTCCTCGGCGTACTCAACGTGGCCCGCGCTTTCCCGCTTAGGGGCTGACGGCCGGACCACCCAAACCCGCCTCCCCGCACGCGGGCACCCCGGGAGATGTTCCAGAGACCGGTAGCGCACCGGTCGAGCCCAGTGCGGATCGCTGTTAACCTCGGCCCCGGCGCACCGGTTGTGACCCGGATCGCCTCATCACCCCGACGAAAGGACTCCCCTGCAATGGGTTCAGACGCTCTCGGTTCCCTCGGTTCTCTCGCGGCGGGCTCCCTCGCCGCCCCGCTCCTTGGTTCGCTCGGTCTCGGCTCCCTTCTCCAGGGGGCCGGCAGTGACGTCGGCAGCGCGACCGACTCTCTGACCGGGCTGTTGCCCACGGACCTCCTCGGCGGCCTCTCCTGACCCGGACGGGATACACGCAAGACCCCGGGACGCAGTTCTTCGTCCCGGGGTCTTCTGTAGCGCGCGCCGGAGATCGGCGTCACGACGGCGTCAGGTGTGTGCGCCCTCGGCCTGCTGCTCGTCGGAGTACATGGACGTCTTGCTGGTCTCGGGGGCGAGGACCAGCGAGATAATGGTGAGCACGCTCAGGCCGACCAGATAGTAGCCGACGTAGGCGACCGAGTAGTTCTGCACCAGCCACACCGCGACGAACGGGGTCAGCGCCGCGCCCAGGATCGCGGAGAAGTTGTACGCCACTCCCGAGCCCGTGTAGCGCGTGTGGGTGGGGAACAACTCGGGAAGCACCGCGGACATCGGCCCGAAGGTCAGCCCCATGAGCATCATGCCGACGCACAGGAAGAGCAGCATCCGCACCACGTCAAGGTCCTCGCCCGTACCCATCGCGTCCGGGTCGAGCCACCAACCGAAGCTCAGGCCGAACAGGATGATGGCGGCGGTGACGCCGATGAGCATCCGACGGCGGCCCAGCTTGTCGGCCAGCAGGCCGGCCACCGGGACGAACGCGGCGAACAGCAGGATCGCGATCACCTGGATGATGAGGAACGACTGGTAGCCGTAGCCGAGCCCGCCGGCGTCCGCGCCGCCGATCGCGAACGACAGGATCCACGTGGTCATCAGGTAGAACAGGCCGTACGTGGCCAGCATGATGAACGTGCCGAGGATGATCTCCCACCAGTTGCGGCGGAACACCTCCGAGACCGGGGTCTTGACCCGCTCGTTGTTGGCGATCGCCCGGGCGAAGACCGGCGTCTCCTCGATGCGGAGCCGGACGTACAGGCCGACGGCGACCATCACGATCGACAACAGGAAGGGCAGACGCCACCCCCACACCAGGAACGGGTCGCCCAGTTCCGCAGCGGTGGAATCGTACGAGAACCAGATCGTGAGCAGCAGGAAGATGCCGTTGGCGAGGATGAAGCCGAACGGCGCGCCGAGCTGCGGCCACATGGCGGCGAACGCGCGCTTGCCCGGTTGCGCCGTCTCCGAGGCCAGGAGCGCGGCACCCGACCACTCGCCACCCAGGCCGATGCCCTGGAAGAAGCGCAGGATCGTCAGCATCGCCGGCGCCCAGAGACCGATCTGGTGGATCGTCGGCAACAGGCCGATGAGGAACGTCGCGATACCCATGGTCAGTAGCGCGCCGACCAGGGTGACCTTCCGGCCGAGACGGTCCCCGTAGTGACCGAAGACGATGGACCCGAGCGGCCGCGCGATGAACGCCGTACCGAAGGTGGCCATCGAGGCCAGCAACGCGGTGCCCGGGTCACCGCCCGCGAAGAACAGCAGCGGGAAGACCGATACCGCGGCCGTCGCGAAGATGTAGAAGTCGTAGAACTCGATCGTGGTCCCGATGAGCGAGGCGAGGATGATCCGGCGCCGGGGCACCGGCTCGGCCGAGATCGTCTCGGGGACCGCGGTACCCGTCCCGTGGGGCCCTGTGGACCCGTCCGGCGTTGCCATGTTCCTCCTAGGACGTCTGAACGGCGCATCGACTGTCGACCACCGACCGTCGACCGCGACAAGCGTAGGCGGCCAGGTGATGTGGGTCACCCTGACCGGTGGTGGCTGTGCACGTGGCACAGATCAGCCCGTCGATTTTCGCGATCGCTGCGCACGGTGTCCAATCCCACCCCCGCCGCCGGGGCGTGCGGGGGTGGTGCGGGCGGTGCGGCGCGCGGGCGATGCGGCGCGCAGGGGTCGTGCGGGTGATGCCGTGCGCCGGGTCAGCGTGTCCGGTAGTGCGAGTAGGCGGTCCCGCCGGCGAAGACGCGGTGGGCGGCGAGCTCCAGGTCCAGCGTCGTGTCCGGGGGCAGCGCGCGCAGTCCGCCGCCCACGACCCTGGGGACGACGAACAACCGGAGATCCGAGACCAGCCCCGCGCGGATCGCCGCGCCGGCCGTGGTGGGTCCGAAGATCTCCACCTCGCCCGGCGCCTCATCGACGATGCGGCGCAGAGTGTCCAGGTCGAGGCGCGGGACCAGGCGATCACGATCGGACACGAGGTCGTTCGCGGTCAGTCTCGAGGACACCACGGTGCGCGGTATCGCCTTCCACCGCTCCGCGAACTCGTGCTCGTCGGGGCTCCACGAGTCGTCCTCCGGTGGGGACAGCCAGTACTCCATCAGCTTGTACGTCCGCCGGCCGAGCACCTCGTGGACGACGGGCCCCAGGCGTTCCACGTGGAACCGGAACACCTCGCCGCTCGGGGCGGACCAGTTGAAGTCGCCACTCGCGTCCGCGGCGTACCCGTCGACCGAGACGGTCGCGGTGTAGGTCAGCGTGCCCATGGCCGTCCTCCAGCCCTTGTCCGTGATGTGGGCGGTCGTGATGAGGGCAGTGTAGTGCCGTGCGCAGGTTCCAGACTGAGCGTTTCCCGCGATTCGGTGTCCGGCGCCCGCGGCGGCGTCGGGTCAGTCGGACACCGCGCGGTCGGCGTCCCGACGCTCCCGCTCCTGCGCCTCGGCGATGGCCTGACGTGCGTAGACCCACCGGGCGGTGGAGTTCAGGTGCGAGCGGTGGTCACCGATGTGCAGCCCCCAGGACAGCAGGGTGATGACGCGGTTCCGGAAGCCGATGAGGAAGGCCAGGTGCACCACCAGCCACAGGACCCAGGCGAGGAAGCCGTGGAGCTCGAGCGGCCCGATCTTGGCCACCGCGCTGTAGCGCGACACCGTCGCCATCGACCCCTTGTCGAAGTACTTGAACGGCGGGCGCTCGGACGAGGACCGTCCCCCCTCGACCTCGCGGACGATCTGCTTGGCGACGTACTTGCCGCCCTGGATGGCGACGGGGGAGACGCCCGGCAGGTTGTCGAGGTTGATCATGTCGCCGATCACGAAGATCTCCGGGTGCCCGGGCAACGAGAGATCGGGATTCACCAGGACGCGGCCCGCCCGGTCCACCTCGGCGCTGGTCTGGTCGGCGAGCATCTGGCCCAGTGGGCTCGCCTGGACGCCGGCCGACCAGATCTTGCAGGTCGAGTCGATCCGGCGGAGCGATCCGTCGGGGTCCTTGACCTCGATTCCGCTGTAGTCCACATCGGTCACCATGGCGTTGAGCTGGATCTCCACACCCAGTTCCTCCAGCCGCCTGCGGGCCGCGTTGCCGAGCTTCGGTCCGAAGGGCGGCAGGACAGACGGGGCGGCATCGATGAGGATGATGCGGGCCCGGCCCGGGTCGATCCGGCGGAAGCTGTTCTTCAGGGTCCGCTGCGCCAGCTCCGCGATCTGTCCGGCCATCTCCACGCCCGTGGGACCGGCGCCGACCACCACGAACGTCAGGAGGCGACGACGTTCCGCGTCGTCCTCGGTCACCTCGGCCTGTTCGAAGCAGCCCATGATCCTGCTCCGCAGTTCCAGGGCGTCATCGATGGACTTCATGCCGGGAGCCCAGCGCTCGAAGTGGTCGTTCCCGAAGTAGGACTGGTTCGCGCCGGCGGCGACGATGAGGCTGTCGTACTCGAGTTCGAAGTCCACGTGCCCGGCGGCCGCGTGGACGGTCCGCGCGGCCACGTCGATCCGGTCCACCTCACCGAGGGCGACCGTGGCGTTCTCCTGATCGCGGAGGACCAACCGGGTGGAGGGCGCGATCTCCCCGACCGACAGGATTCCGGTCGCCACCTGGTACAGCAGGGGCTGGAAGAGATGGTGGCCGGTCCTGGCGACCAGGGTGACGTCCACGTCCGCCTTGTCGAGGGCGCGGGCGGCGGCGAGGCCCCCGAAACCCGACCCGATGATGACGACGCGGTGGCGACGATCCGCCGGGGTCCGAGCACCCGTCACCGGATGAGAGTTCATGGTCATGGCGCCTCCTCGACCCACTACTGTCCGGGCTCCGAGCCCTGCGGGGCCCTCTCCCGCCGATCCTAGACCGGCCGAACGGACCGGGGTCCCGAGCCGCCAAACCCTGCCGGGCCGGTGTCAGACCCAGTCCGCGAGCGTCGGCGCGTACCGGTGGAGCACGCGGGTCACGAGTAGCAGGATCACCGCGAGGATCCCGACCCACAGCAAGGTCAGACACCAGCCCGCGAGGACGTCGCTGGGGAAGTGGACCCCCAGGTAGACGCGGGACACGCCGACCGCGAGGACGTAGACCACCGCCACCGCGAGCGCGGCCCACCGGTACCGGCTGCCCCAGGTCAGGACGACCAGCGGCGCCGCGAGCGACATCGACCCCATCGCGTGCCCACTGGGGAAGGAGAAGGTGTTCTCCGCCGACAGGTGCTCCCAGAAATCCGGGCGCGATCGCTCGAAGGCCGGCTTGAGGGCGACGTTGAGCCTGGACGACCCGTACACCGCGGCCAGCACGAGGAAGGCGCCCCCGAATCTGCGCAGGACGCACAGCAGCAGCGCGATCACGACGGAGGCCGCGAGCACGAACTGTCCGCCGAGGTAGCTCGCGGTCTCCGCCGCGGCCGTGAGCCAGGGCGTCGTCGCCCCGTGCACCCACATCATCACCGGCCGGTCCAGGGAGACGGTCTCGTCGTCGGAGACGGCGAACGCCAGCCCGGCGAAGACCGCCAGGAGGGCCAGCAGGAACCCGGCGCCCGCCGCCGGTGCCCTCCACCGGGACGCCCCGGGGGAGGGCCGGGTGCCGTCGTCGATGGTCATCGCCCCAGCGTAGGGACGCGCACCGGGAAAATCAGGAAAAACTACCGACGCTGTGTGGCCGCCCCCCGGCCCCGGCTCCGTGGCGCCTCAGGCGAGTTCGTCGATCAACCGGGAGATGATGTCGTTCATCGCCAGCAGCCCGACGAGGTCGTTACCGCGGACCACGACCAGACGGTTCAGGTGGTACCGGTCCATTAGAGTGGAAGCCTGGTTCACCGACAGGTCCTCGCCCACCGTGACAGCCGGTTTCACCGCGGCGTCGTAGACGTTGAGCAGGTCCACGTCGCCCTCCTCCGCCACGACGACGCGCAGCAGTTCGTTGTAGCTCAGCAGGCCGTAGGCGTCGTGGGGATGCTGCCGCTCCACCACGAGACTCTTGACCCGATTGGCGCGCATCTCCGTCAACGCCTCGCGGAGAGTGGCGTAGGGGGAGACGGTGACCACGTCGGGCACCATGACTTGTCGGACGGTCAGCATGGGGTCCTCCTGGAGGGTTCGTGTCGGGATGGGGCGTAGGGTGCCGGGCGGTTCAGGTGTCCTCCCGGCGCATGAACTCCTCGAACTTCACCAGCTGCCGGGCGTCGATCCCGGTCAGGTGCTCGACGGGAACGTTGAAGGCGATGCCTCGGGAGTTGTCCCCGTCGACCAGGATCTCGTGCAGGGCCTTGAGGATCGGGGTGGCCAGGTGCGTCCCCACGACCATGAGGAGAACCGACTGGGAGCCCTCGAAGGTCAGGCCGAAGAAGGTCTTCTTCTCCTCCCCTCCGATCCCCTTGCCGTCCAGAATGGTCACCCCGGTAGCGCCGGCGCGCTGGGCTATCTCGATGGCGGTGTCCTCCAGGTCAGGCGGGGCGATGACGACGACGGCCGTGAACTTCATGACGGTTCCTTCCGCAGGCGGGGGATTTTCTCCAGGACGAGTGCGTACAACAGGACGGAGATGATCGGGAAGATCGAGGCGAAGGCGATCAGCCCGAACCCGTCGACCAGGGCGCTTCGGCCCTCGATCGCACTGGCCAAGCCGATCCCCAGGGCGGTGACCAGTGGCACCGTGACCTCCGAGGTGGTGACCCCGCCGAGGTCGAAGGCCAGGGCGACGATGTATTTGGGAGCCAGGGCCACCAGTGCGATCACGACCGCGTAGGAGACCATGATGAAGTAGTGCAGCGGCGCGCCGACGAGGATGCGGTACACCCCCAGGGTGATGCCGACCGCGACCCCGGAGGCGACGACCAGTCGGATGGCGGTGGCGTTGATCCCGGCCGGTGACACGTGTGCGGCCTGTCCGGCAATGGCCAGCAGCGCCGGTTCGGCCATGGTGGTGGCGAAGCCGATGAGCAGCGCGAAGAGCAGGATCAGAACCGGTACGTCGAGTCCGATGAGCTGTTCTGCCATCTGTGTGCCCAGCGGGAATAGCCCCATCTTCAGGCCGACCACGAAGGCGTAGAGCCCCACGAGGACCATGACGAACCCCACCGCCACCCGCAGCGGGTGGGACAGCCGGCGACGCAGCGCGACGTACTGGAAGAACAGGACCACGAGCACCATGGGAGCCACGTCGCGGACCATCTCCGCCAGGCCCACCACGTGCTCCAGCCACCAGGGGACACCGTCGGACTGCTGCGCTCCCGGGGCCGGTTCCCCGCCGCCGCCACCGAACGTGTACACCCAGATCCCGTAGAGCTGCACACCGATCATCGGCACCATCACGCACAACGCCACAAGACCGAAGCCGTCCGTCAGAGCACTGCGTCCACGGATCGAGTTCGCCAGCCCGATCCCGATCGCGGCGATCAGCGGCACCGTCACGACGTTGGTGGTCACCCCGCCGGAGTCGTAGGCCAGACCCACGATCTCCGGCGGGGCCACGAACGTGGCCGCCAGAACCACCACGTAACCGCCGATCAGAATCCGGTGGACCGCCCAGCCCCGCAGCACGCGCAGGATGCCCACGACGAGCACGAGCCCCACGGATACCGCGATGACGACCCGCAGCACGATCCCGTTGATCCGCCCCTCGCTGATCAGCTCCGCCTGCTCCGCCACGGCGATCAGGGCCGGTTCGGCCACGACCGCGGCGAAACCGATGAAGAAGCCGAAGGCCAGTAGCAGCCCCAGGGCCCCGCGGCGCGTGAACTGGTTGGCGAGGTTCTTTCCCACCGGGAACACGCTGAGGTCCAGCCCCTGGAGGAACAGGGCGATGCCGACACCCACGATCAACAGACCGGCCACCAGCTGCAGAGGATCTTCCGGCATCCGGCGGAAGACCAGCAGCTGAAAGGCCACCACCACCGCCACGATGGGCAACAGGTTCCTCAGCGCCTTGCGGAACTCCTGGGCGAAGTGGCTGAGATGCTCCATCGCGGCTGGGGTCCTCTTCCGGTGTCGGTGTCGACAGGCGGGCTGGATCCCAGTCTCCCGCAGGGCGTCGCGGGCGTGGGCGAAACCGCCGCGCCCGCTGACCGCGGGGGTGCGTCCTTCCGGGTGATCAGTGCGTGACGGCGCCGTCGACCAGGTGGACCTGCGCGTCGCACCGGGCCGCCATCGTGGCGTCGTGCGTGACGAGCATCAGTGCCACGTCGAGCTCGCGCGCGGTACCGAGCAGGAGGTCTATGACGACCCGACCGGACGCGGAGTCCAGCGCACTCGTCGGTTCGTCGGCGAGCAGGAGCGACGGCCCGCTCATCAGGGCGCGCGCCACGGCCACCCGCTGCCGCTGCCCGCCGGACAGCGCCCCGACCGACCGGTCCGCGGCGTCACCCAGTCCCACCACGCCGAGCAGCTCGTCGGCGCGCTCGCGGGCGTGGAGCCGTCGGGCGCGGGACGGCCGCGACCCCAGCCACACCATGGCCTCGAGCTGTTCCCGGGCCGTGAGCGACTCGATGAGGTTGGCCTGCTGGAACACGATGCCGATCTCGCGTCGGCGCAGCTCGGCCCCCCGGCGCGCGTCCACCGCGGCCAGGTCCACCGCCCCGTCCCCGGTCTCCAGCCACACGTGCCCGGAGTCCGGTCGGGCGAGCGTTGCGGCGACGGCGAGCAGGCTCGACTTCCCCGATCCCGAGGGCCCGGTCACCGCGAGGCTGCGGCCCCGCCCGATCGAGAGCGAGACGTCGTCGACGGCAGTGACCCTGCCGTGGCCGTCGGGGAAGGTCAGGACGACGTTCTCCATCCGCAGTGCGGTCGGGACGGGCGCGGTGGTCACGGGGGCATCGTGGAGGGCGGTACGGGTCAGTGCGGTACGGGGCATGGCGGTTCTCCTGGTGGTGGGTCGCGGTGAGGACGCCGGGGTCGACGACGACGAGGTGAAGCAGGTGCCGGACTCGGAGCCGTTCATCGGGCCGCCCCCAGTGCCGAGTTGGGGTCGGCGGTCAGCACGGGCCGCAGCGAGATGGCGGCGCCCGCGAGGCCGAGCACGGCGAGCAACGCGGCCGGCACGAGGGTGGTCCCGGCCGAGACGACGAACGGCACGGTGCCGCCGACGGCCAGGCCGAACAGGGCGGCGATCCCGACCCCGCCCACGACGCCCACGGCCAGGACGACCGCGGCCTGGCCGACCGAGTCGCGGACGACCGCGGCGGTGGACGCCCCGAGCGCCTTGAGCACGGAGACGTCACGTCGGCGCTGCATCCCCCAGACGGCGAAGAACGCGCCCACGACCAGAGCGGTGACGGCGAGGAGCATGGTGGTCATCGTGCTCAGCGAGGTGTTCTCGGCCCGGTGCGAGGGCAGCGCTCCGACGAGTCCGTCGGGGTCGACCAGCGTGAGGCCGGCGTCGGAGGCGACGGCCTCCGGGTCGGCGCCCGCCGCCACGGCCACGGTGGTGGCGGCCCCGCCGCGCGGAGCGAGCGAGTGCCAGGTGTCGAGGTCGGTGACGACGACGGGGGTGTGCGAATGCCAGAGATCACCGGTGTGTCCGGCGACCGCCAACGCGCTGCCCCCGAGGCTGATCACGCCGACGTCGGAGCCCACCTCGTCGTCGACACCGTCGGAGACCAGGACCTCCCCCGGCGCCGGTGGCGCCACCGATCCCACCTCGTCGGCCAGTCCCACTGCGACGACGGAGACGCCGGTCTCGGTGCCGTCGTCCAGGGTGATCCGGGCGAGTCCCACCGGGACGGCCGACGGGTCCCCGGCGGCCACGGCGGCCACCTGGTCGGCGGTGAGTGCGGCGCGGTCGAGGTCGACGGCGCCGGAGTCGTCGGCGGGGAGGACGAAGCCGGAGCCGTCCGCGCCGAGCGCCCGGAGCGCGGACACGCTCTGGTGCGCCAGCCCGGCGGTCAGGCCGAGCAGGCCCGCCACCAGGACGGACAGCATCAGCACGACGCCCGTGATGAGGGCGAAGCGCCACCGCGCGGTGCGGAGCTCGCGGAGTGCGAAGAACATGGGTCCCTTTCGTGGGGTCTGCCTGTCGTGGAGGACTACCTCTCGTGGAGGTCCGCCTCTGGTCGAGGTCTGCCTCCAGGCTCGTCCCGCCGACGCCGCACCGGATCAGCCACGAGGGTGGTTCCGCGGCGACGAACGGTGGGGCCGGCCTCCATCGTTCGATGGATGCCGGGTGCCCCACCGGCGACTAGCGTCGACCGGGTGATCCCCGCGCCCGCGTCCGCCGCCGCGCCCGCACCCGCCGCCGAGCTCCCGCCCGAGTCGGCGGGGGTGCGTGCGGTGCTCGCGCAGCTCCAGGTGGCGCTGCACACGTTGGTGGCCGCGCTGCTGGCCCTCACGTTGGTCAGCGCGCACCGGGACACTTCCGGCATGCCCGATCCGCCGGCGGTCGCCGCCGCGGTGGGGTTCACGGTCGTGTACGTCGCGGGGACGGTGTGGGCGCGCCGCCGCCCGACGACCACTGCCGCCCGGGTCGGTTGGCTGGTCGCGGTCCTGGCGTTGTGGGCGTGCCTGGTGGTCCGGGTTCCCGAGGCCGCCTACCTGGCATTTCCTCTGTTCTTCCTGGTCCAGTTCCTGCTCGGCGTGTGGGCCGGCACCGCGGCGGTGGCGGCGCTGGCCGCCGTGGCGGTCATCGCCCTGGGCCTGCATCACGGGTTCACTCCCGCCGGGGCCATCGGCCCGACGGTGGGAGCGCTCGTGGCCCTCGGACTGGGGGCCGGTGTGCGGGCACTGCACCGCGAGTCCCAGGCCCGGCGGGAGGTGATCGCCGAGCTCGTGGCCACCCGCTCGGCGCTCGCCGCGCGGGAACGGGAGGTGGGCCGGGAGGCCGAGCGCGCGCGACTGGCCGGGGAGATCCACGACACCGTCGCGCAGGGGCTCGCGAGCATCGGGATGCTGCTGCACGCGGCCGAGCGCACCGCGCCCTCGAGCCCCGCCGTCGACCAGATCCGCCTGGCCCGCGAGGTGGCGGGTGAGAACCTCACCGAGACGCGCAGGCTCATCGCCGCCCTGCGGCCCGCGCCGCTCGACGGCGTGTCGCTGGCCGGGGCGCTGGGCCGTGTGGCCGCGAGGTGCCGGGCCGAGAATCCCGGGCTCGAGGTATCCGTCACCACCGGGAACGCCGGCGAGCACGCCACCGAGTCCTCCACCGAGCCCTCCACCGAGCCGCCGGCGGAGCTCGCCGCGGTGCTCGTCCGGGTGGCGCAGGAGGCGCTGACGAACGCGGTGCGACACGGTGCGCCGCAGCGGATCACACTGACCCTGTCCGGCTCCCCCACCGCCGTGGTCCTGGAGATCGCCGACGACGGCCACGGCTTCGACGTCGCCGCCCCGCGCACCGCTGCCTCGTTCGGACTCGACGGCATGGCGCGGCGGGTGGGCGACCTGGGCGGGCGGTTCCAGGTCGACTCCGAGCCGGGGTCGGGCACGGTGGTCCGTGCCGAGCTGCCGGTGCGGGAGACGGCGCCGGGGACCCGGTTGAGAGACGAGAGATGACGACGACGAGGACGCGTGTCCTGATCGCGGACGATCACGCGGTGGTGCGAACCGGGCTGCGTGCACTGCTCGCCGCCGATCCCGCGATCGAGGTGGTCGCCGAGGCGGCGGCGGCCGGCGCTGCCGTGGAGCGGTGCCGGATCGGGGACGTGGACGTGGTGTTGATGGACCTGCGGTTCGCGGGGGATGCCACCGCCGGTGTGCTGGCCACCGCCGCGATCCGCGACCTGGCCGACCCCCCGCAGGTGTTGGTGCTGACGAGCCACGACACTGACGCGGACATTATCGGCGCCATCGAGGCCGGGGCCTGCGGTTATCTGCTCAAGGACGCCGGCCCTGACGAGCTGTTGGGCGCGGTGCGCGCTGCCGCTGCCGGCGAGAGCGCGCTGTCCCCCACTGTCGCCGCGCGGCTGATCAGCCGGATGCGCGACCCGCGGCCGGTGCTGACCGAGCGGGAGGCGGAGGTCCTGCGCGCCGTCGCCACCGGGGCGACCAATCGGCAGGCCGCCGCGTCACTCCACGTATCGGAGGCGACGGTCAAGACCCACCTCGTCCACGTCTTCGACAAGCTCGGCGTCACCTCCCGGACCGCGGCGGTGGCGCGGGCGCGTGAACTAGGACTGGTGTGAGGGTCTCGTACATGCGGATCGCCACGGCGGCCGCCGACACCGCGCTGACCGCGGCGGCGGCCCACACCGCGGCGTGCATTCCCATGGCGTCGGCGACGATCCCCCCGAACACCGCGCCGACCGCGTATCCCAGATCGCGCCACACGCGGTAGACCCCGACGGCTCGTCCCCGCCACACGGGGTGGGCCACGTCGCCGATCGCCGCCAACAGCGTGGGATAGACCATCGCGGTCCCGGCTCCCAGGATCACGGTCCCGACCGCCCACGTGCTGAATCCACTGCCGAGCGCGATGACGACCAGCGCGACCGCCTGGGTGGCCATTCCCACCGAGATCAGGTGCTTGCGGCCGATCCGGTCCGAGAGCGCGCCGGTGAACAGCTGTCCCACGCCCCAGACGGCGGGGTAGAGCGCGAACAGGAGCCCGATCTGCCCCACGGACAGACCCGCGGTGGCGAACAACAGGGGGAACAGTCCCCAGGACAGCCCGAAGTTGAGGTTGTTGACGAGCCCGGCCTGGCTGGCCGAGGACAGAGCCGGTTCTGTGAAGCTGGTCTGGATCGCGATCTCGCGGTCCGTCATGTCGGCGTGGAGATGGTCGTGCAGTCCGTCGGGGCGGGCGGTGTGCCGCCCCGCGTCCACCAGGGCGTGATCGCGGGTCTCGCGGACGAAGATCCCGGACAGCACCAGGGCCAGGGCCGTATAGGCCACTCCGACCAGGAACGGCGCCGGTCGCAGACCGTACTGCCCGGCCAGGTAGCCGGCGAGCAGCGAGGTCACCGCGACCGCGCCGTATCCTGCCGCCTCGTTGAGCCCCATCGCCAGACCACGCTGTCGCGGCCCGACGAGGTCGATCTTCATGACCACGGTCGTGGACCAGGTCAGGCCCTGGTTGATGCCCAGCAGGATGTTCGCGGCCACCACCCAGCCCCAATCGGGCGCCCAGATGAGCATGAGCGGGACCGGGATGGCGAAGAGCCACCCGACCAACAGGACGGGTTTGCGTCCGTATCGATCCGAGAATGTCCCGGCGAAGTAGTTCGCGATCGCCTTGGTGACACCGAAGGCCGCGACGTAGGTGAAGATGAAGGTGTAGCCGGTCAGGCCGAAGACGTCCGTCGCCAGCAGGGGCAGCACGGTCTGCTGCTGTCCCACCATGCCGCCGACCAGCGCATTGATCGCCACCAGCAGCGTGAACTGGGCGGCGTTGGCCTTGAGACCGAGTACGGGTGCGCGTTCGGTGGGCATGCTCCCCTTTCATGACTGAGTCCGCTGTGTGGTCAGCCCAAGGCGCACTATACCCCAGCGGGTATTGATCCTGCCGGTTTCGCCAACTGTACACAGTTGACTACAGTCAGGCTGTACACACTTGACTACAGCGGCGAGGTCAGTGCTTGTCCCGCCTCGCCCCGCACCCACATCGGAGGATCATATGACCGGAACCCGTCCCGAGATCGCGGCCACACCCGGCACGGATCGCGCGAACCGCCTGGCCGGAAAGACCGCGATCGTCACCGGTGGCGGGCAGGGCGTGGGCCGCGGGATCTCGCTCGGCTTGGCCGAGTCAGGCGCCTCGGTCCTGCTGGTCGGGCGGACGGTGGAGAAGCTCGAGAAGGTCGCCGAGGAGATTCGCGCGATCGGCGGTGCGGCCGAATGCCTGCCGGTCAACATCACCGCGGAGGGCGCACCCGAGGCGATCGTGGACGCAGCGGTCACGCATTTCGGAGGGGTCGACATCCTCGTCAACAATGCGAACATGGCCCGGCCCCTGCCACTGTCCGACTACCCCGACGACGGTTTTCGCAAGGCCTTCGAGTCCGGCCCCCGCGTGTCGCTCACGCTGATGAAGCTGACCCGCCCTCTCATGGCGCAGAGGGGCGGTGGGGTGATCATCAACCTGGTGACCTCGGCAGCCGTCCGGTGGGATCCCTCCAACTACGGCATCTACGGAGCCGTGAAGGAGAGCATGCGCGCCCTCACACGGGCCGCCACGTACGAATGGGCCGACGACGGGATCCGCGCTCTCAACGTAGCCCCGCATGCCCACAGTCCCGGGCTGGACTGGTGGATGGACAACAACCCCGAGGAGGCCGCCGAGTTCCTCTCCGCCATCCCCGCCGGCCGCGTGGGTGACCCGGTGACCGACATCGGCCGCCCGGTCGCCTGGCTCTGCTCGGCGGAGGCCTCGTACCTGAGCGGAGCGACCATCCCGCTCGACGGCGGCCAATCCCGCTGGGGCTGACCACTGCCCACCCCCGGCCGCACCACCGGGCCACCAAACCACCAACTGTCAGTTTGATCAGGAGCACAGACCTTGTCCCAGAATGCGCAACTTGCCGAGCTGTCCCGAGCCGGGGTGTCGGTCTGGCTCGACGACCTGTCCCGGGATCTGATCTCCTCCGGACGCCTCGCGGAACTTGTGGAGGCCCGGTCTGTGGTCGGGGTGACGACGAACCCGGCGATCTTCCACGCGGCGCTGACGAGCGGGACGGCGTACGACGAGCAGGTCAGCCACCTCCGAGGCCGAGGTCATGAGGTGGACGCCGTGATCCAGGCCGTCACCACCGACGATGTCCGTGCCGCCTGCGACATCCTGGCACCGGTGCACGAGCGAACCGGGACAGTAGACGGACGAGTATCGATCGAGGTCGATCCGCGACTGGCTCACGATGCCGAGGCCACTGTGGCACAGGCGAGGAGCTGTGGCAGATCGTGGACCGACCCAACCTGCTGATCAAGATTCCGGCCACCACGGCCGGACTGGCGGCGATCAGTCGGGTGCTGGCCGAAGGCATCAGCGTGAACGTCACGTTGATCTTCTCCGTCGAGCGCTACACACAGGTCGTTCAGTCCTACCTGGACGGTCTGGACGCCGCCGCCCTGGCCGGCCACGACCTGTCGTCCATCCACTCCGTGGCGTCGTTCTTCGTCTCGCGGGTCGATACCGAGGTCGATGCCAGACTCGAGGCCATCGGCACACCGGCCGCGCTGGCCCTGAAGGGCCAGGCCGCGCTGGCCAATGCCTGGCTGGCCTACGCCGAGTATCAGCAGCACTTCGAGAGCTCCGACCGGTTCCGGAGCCTGGCCGGCCGCGGCGCCCGACCGCAGCGGCCGCTGTGGGCGTCCACCGGCGTGAAGGACACGCGGTACAGCGACACCCTCTATGTCAGTGAGTTGGTCGCACCGGCGACAGTGAACACGATGCCGGCGGTGACCATGGAGGCGTTCGCCGACCACGGAGTCATTTCTTCGGGGTCGGGCACCACAAGGTTTGCCGAACCTGCAGCGCTGTTCGAGGCGCTCGGCGAGGTCGGGATCGACATGAGTGACGTCTTCCTTCACCTGGAGCGCGAGGGCGTCGCCAAGTTCGACACGGCCTGGAACGAACTGATCGCGGCCGTGGGTGCACAACTAGCGTCCGGGTGAGCGCACGCCTTGGTTCCACCGTCTGCGAAATCGGCACGCCGCCGCGACGGGTCTTGCAGGAGAAGGACTCGTGGACGACGCCGCTTGTTCGCTACCGGACCCCGTCTTAGTGGAAGGTGCCGGCCACCCAGGGTGCGCCGATCAGGTGTGGCGCCCGCACCACGCAGTAGGCCAAAACAACTGTGACGCCGGTACAGGCAGCGGCCAACATTCTGTCCATGCCGGCGCCCGCACGGATTCGCAGTGGTCCCGGTAGGCGGAAGTTCCACCATCGCTCGCCTCCGATACTGACGACGCCGCCGAGTAGAGGCACGCCCCGCTTGGTGATCACGTCGCCGAGGAGGTGCATCGCGACACCGGCGGTGACCGCTGCGCCGAGCGCGGCGCTGCCGACCGAAGCCGGCAGCGCAAACCACACCGCTACTGCAAGCGCCAACGAGAGCCCGGTGACGTAGATCCAATCCTGCTTCTTGGCCCAGTTCGGTGCCAGGCCGCGTATGGCCAGGCCAAGCATGAAGAACAGCACCCCGATAGCGCCGTTCTTACCGCACGCCGAGACGAGGGCGGCCGTGCCGGCGCCCGCAAGAAGTGCGAACCACAACGTGTGGGTCGCGGTGCGGTGCCCGTTGCTGATCCGGGCGTCCTTGCGCGTCATCGTCAGGTCGTAGATGGTCTTCGAGACCCGCTCCGTGATGTGAGCGAGGGCCCTCGAGGCCAGCCCGAAGCTGCGAGCAAGGGTGCTCTGTGGTGTGTCGAGGTCCGGGAGAAGCGCCGCTCCGGCGGTGACGCCCGCAAACACGAGCACCTCCGTGGGTGAGGTGGCCCCACCCCATTCGACTGGGAGGAAGGCCCCGATAGCCAACCCCGCGCCGGCGCCGCTCATCGCGTGCGTAGGTCCCATCACCATGTGCAGCGCACCTTACTGTCCACCGAGGCTCGCCCCCGGATACGGACCGGGCCCCCTGGACCAGAGCGACCGCACCGACGATGGAATCGATCTTTAGTCGACTCGATAACCAGTGACCCGTGAACACCGACTGATCTCACGACGCCACCTACCGGTCCTCCTGGCCAACCGAGCGTTGAACGCCCCGCGGAAATTCACTGACACCGTAGCGTCGGGCTGACAACCTGTTTCCACAACCGACGACGACGGCAGCTACTGCCGCGCAAGGCGAAAGTTGGGATTATTACCAGCGCCATCACTCGCGTTGGGACCGATTCTGTGGTCGAATTTGGGACTCGGCCTGCCAGGTAAGGCTATCCTCTTTACTTTCAACTACTCTCTCCCTCTCGAACCATTCCCCACGCTGCCCCTATTGAGACGTGTCTAGGTCGACGGTGGGGCGCGTCAGCTCAGGGGCGGGCGGGACCCGCCCTTGGTTTCCCCAGGAACCGCCAGAACGAGCCTTGACGTAAAGGCCGGCCTGGCGGGGTGAACCGCCCCAGGTTTCCCGCCGCTCCCTATGTGGGTTGCAGCTCTCGGTTGAGAGCGGCGTAGTAGCTCTGCTCGAACTCGATGGGCGGGACGTAGTCCAGGCTCGAGTGGAGCCGTTCATTGTTGTACCACTCGACCCACGCGGCGGTGGCGTACTCGACGTCGGAGATCGTCTTGTACGGCCCGTCGTGGAAGATCGACGAGCGGATGCACTCGGCCTTGTAGAGGCCGTTGATCGTCTCCATGAGCGCATTGTCGTACGCGTCGCCGACACTGCCGATCGACGGTTCGATTCCCTCGAGCGCGAGGCGCTCGGTGAACGCTATAGATGTATATTGACTGCCCGCGTCCGAGTGGCTGACCAGCGACTTGGGTTCGATCGGGTGTCCCTCGCGATCGCGTTGCCACAGCGCCATCCGCAGTGGAGTCATGACCAGGTCCGTGGCCATGGTGGTGGCCGCGTTCCACGCCACGATGCGCTGGGCGAACACGTCGACGATGAACGCCACGTAGGTGAAGCCGGCCCAAGTCCGGACGTAGGTGAAATCGGCGACCCAGAGCCGGTCGGGCCGATCCGAGGTGAAGTTGCGATCGACAAGGTCCGGCGCCCAAACACCGTCCGGATCCGAGGAGGTGGTGTACACCTTCTTGGACCGGAGTACGCCTGATAGCCCGAGTGTTCGCATCACACGGTCCACTGCTCCTGGGCTGGCTGTGGTCAGACCGGCCCGGTGCACCTCGGCAAGCATCTTGCGGCGCCCGTACAGGCCGGCTGGTTGCATCTTCCGGCGCCCCTGCCCATCGGGCTGCCACACGAGCTTGCGAACGGTGTCCTCGACCTCGGCGTCGCTGACGGTCCTGGCCGCCACCACGCGCTGCGGCGAAGTCCACTCGCGGTAGGTCCGTGCGGCGATCTGCAGGCCTGCTTTGCGCAATCCTCTGCAGATCGACTCGACCGCATGACCTTCCGACCGGAGTTGGTCGATGAACTCGCAGATCACCGGTTGCGGGGGTCGAGCTCCCCCGCGAAGAAAATCGAGGCCCTGCGCATGATCTCCAGGTCCTCAGTCAGCCGCCGGTTCTCGGCCTTGAGTCGCTTGATCTCAGCGCTCTCCTCGGTGCTGACCCCGGGCCGGGCTCCGGCGTCGATGTCGGCCTGCACAGCCCACCTCCGGACCGTCTCCTTGCCCAGCCCCAGACGTCGGCCCACCTGGTCACAGCAGGCCGTCAACGACGAATACTCACCCCGATGCTCGGACACCATCCGCAGCGCCCGCTCTTTGACCGCGGGATCGATCTTCTTCGGCATACAACCATCCTCCTCGACTCAAAAGGAGGCGGCGGGAAACCTGGGGCGGTTCAGTTTGACCGTACTGAGCATCTCCGCCGTTCCTGAATACGAAAAATACTGTCGCTCTGGGGTACACCCGTGTGGGACGGCAGGATTTCCGCCGTCGTCGCTGTGGACTTGATCGCTCTGTGGTGGTCTTCTGTGGCTACTTCTTGGCGGNGCAGCATCAGTGATCGTCACCCCAAGTTCGACAGTGCGGCAGATGTTGTCGCCAAACAGGCTGGCGGTAGCGCTCAAATCAGGTGTAGGAAAATCCTTCACTCGCCCCACGGCCCCCATACTTTGTGCCATACCGCGTCACCGGAGGACCCCATCTACGCACCTCGAATCTGGAGAGCCGCTTGACGCCGCGATCGAATGTCGGAGCAGGAGAACGAGGTCCGGCGCCCGCCTGCTGCGAAACCGCGGCTCGCAATACGCGCGCTGGAGATCTGTCCGCGTACACCTTGATATGTCGGTTTGGGGACAGGTTCATATGTAGGTCGGTGTTCGGCGTTCCGTAGTTGTTCGCCGAGGTGGGTGGGCCACCCTTGGAGTCGTCTTCCGGCAAGTTGACGATTTCCGAAGGGTGGCCCACCCCCATGATCCTGGATCAGGAGTCCTGGATGAATATCCGACGTTTCAAACAGTTGCATGCCACCGGCATGACGTACGCCGAGATCGGTCGCGAGTGCGGCTGTGACTGGCGCACGGTACGGAAGTACCTGGCCGAGGATGCCCCGACGGCGCCCCCGTCGGCGCCCTCGCGCAGGGGCACGCAGAAGGTGGCCATCACCGAGGTGATCGCAGCGTTGATCGATGCGATGCTGCGAGCCTGCATCGATATCAAGGCCACAGTGATTTGCGAGCGTCTCGCCGACGAGCACGACGTGTAGGTGCACTATCAGCGGGTCAAGACCTACTGCCGCTCCCGCCGCCCTCAGATCCGCGCCGAGCTCGGGCTAGACGATCCGGGAGCGGGGAGTTTGCACCGGCGCATCGCCACTCTGCCCGGGGCTCAGGCCCAGGTCGACTGGGGCGATGAGGGGGACCTGTTTGGCACAGGGGTGCGCGTCTACTCGTTCCACATGACGCTGTCGTACTCGCGGGACCCGTTCTGCTGCTTCGTGACCTCGATGGATGCCGCGACGTTCTTCGACTGCCACCGGCGGGCCTTCGACCACTTCGGCGGGGTCCCGGCGGCGATCGTCTACGACCGCCTCAAGACCGTGGTGCGCCGCCATGTCGCCCCGGGCAAGGCAGTCCCGGTCACCGCCGCAGCCACCGCGTTCGCCGGCCACTACGGGTACGACATCGATGTGCTGGCCGCCTACCGGCCCACCGGCAAGGGCCGGGTGGAGCGGCAGGTCGATATCGTGCGCGAGCACGTCGTGGCCGGCCGCCGCTTTCGCTCGGTCGGCGACGCTGATGCAGCGTTCGCCCGGTGGGTGAAGATCCGCCGCCGCCAAGTGCATCGCACGCACGGGCAAGTCATCGCCGAAGCCGCCGCGGTAGACCACGCCGCACTGGGCCCGCTGCCGGCCACGGAGTACGAGATCTTCGATGAGCACGCGCGCACGGTGGGCAAGGACTGTCTGATCTCGTTCGAGTCCGACCACTACTCGGTCCCCGCCTCCCAGGTGACGGCGAGGCAGAAGGTCCTGGTCCGCGCCACAGCCAGCCGCATCACAGTCTGCCGCCTGGAGGACCCCGCCCAGGTGCTGGCGGTCCACCGTCGCGGCAGCCGGTCCCACGAGTGGATCATCGAACCCACCCACTGGGACGGCCTGCCCGACGGGGCCGGCCGCGCCGTCTGCCACACCGAGCCCGACCGGGCCGGGGCATCTGCCAGGCCGGAGGAATCGTCATCAGTGCTGGCGCACTATCTGGCCTCGATGGACCCGGTTCCCGATATCCGACGGCCGTTGGCGTCCTACGAGCTGGTGGCGAGTGAGGCCTCGTGAGCGAGTTCGTCATCAGTCGGATCACCGCCGCCGCGCAGCGTCTCAAGCTACCGCACATGGCCGCCAGCGCCGCTGACGCAGCGACCCGTGCCGAGCAGTCGCAACTGGGCTACCTGGACTTTCTCGACCAGCTGCTCGAGGAGGAGGTCACCCACCGGGAGTCGGGCCGGTTCCGCAACGCGCTCAAGCTCTCCGGGCTGCCGCACCACAAGACCCTGGAAGACTTCGACTTCGCGTTCCAACCTGGCGTCGATGCCCGGCGCTTGAAGGACCTCGCCGCGATGGAGTTCGTCGAACGCAAAGCCAACATCGCTCTACTCGGCCCGCCCGGAGTGGGCAAGACCCACATCGCCGTGGCACTGGCGGTAACCGCGTGCCGGGCCGGCCACTCGATCTACTACACCACCCTCGACGACCTGGTCCGCAAGCTGCGCAAGGCCGACAGCTTCGGCACCCTACCCAAGCAACTCTCCAGCCTGGCCCGACCGTCACTGCTGGTCATCGACGAAGTCGGCTATCTCCCACTCAACCGCGCAGAGGCCAACATGTTCTTCCAGCTGGTATCACGCCGCTACGAGAAGGGCTCGACGATCATCACCAGCAACAAGACCTTCGCCGAATGGGGCACCGTCCTCGGAGACGAGGTCCTGGCCACCGCCATCCTGGACCGGTTCCTGCACCACTGCGAGGTCATCGCCATCAACGGGCCCTCCTACCGGCTCAAAGACCGGGCAGACCTTGTCAGCACCGCCGAAGAACCGGCACCATAAACCCCAGCTGGACACCGACACGTGAGCCTGTACGCCGCACGACACGTCACCCTGTACGCGGACAAGATCTCCCCGGGGCGCCGAGCGCGCCTCGAGCCGCCTTCTCAGCTCAGCTTCTGCAGTAGTACTTCGATGACGCGGTCGACTTCAGAATCCGTTACGCCCACGCCGCTCGGCAGCGTCACACCCGTCGCGAAGAGTGCCTCAGAATTCCCGTTGAGGAAGCTGCGCGCGCCCTCCCACACTGGCTGCAAGTGCATCGGTTTCCATAGGTGTCGGCCCTCGATGTCCGCCGCGTCGAGGTGAGCTACCATCTCGTCGGACGTAACACCCCGTTCGGCACCAAGATCGATCGCGGTGAGCCAACAGTTGTCCGCGGTCCCGTCGATTTCATCCGTCGAACCGAGGAATCGCAGGCCGTCAACGGCGGAGAGTGCTTCCTCGTATCGACGACGAATCTCTCGGCGTCGTGCAATGAACGAGTCCAACTTGCCCAGCTGCGCCCTTCCGAGTGCCGCGAGGATGTTCGACATCCGGTAGTTGTAGCCAATCTCGGTGTGCTCGTACCACGGCGCCGATTGCCGTGCCTGCGTGGAGAGGTAGCGGGCTCGGGCGATCAGTTCGGCATCGTCAGAGACGAGCATGCCGCCCCCGGATGTGGTCATAATCTTATTGCCATTGAACGAGAACGCCGACGCGCGCCCGAACGCCCCGGCTGCCCGGCCCTTGTACGTCGCGCCGATGGATTCGGCGGTGTCGGCCAGCAGAGGAACCTTCAGCACGGCGAGGCCGGCTTCCAAAGTCTCATAGTCCACGCAGCGTCCGAACAGGTCGACCGAGATCGCCGCGACCACGCTCATCCCCTCCTCCTGCAATGTCCGGACCGCATTCAGCATGAGTCGGACGTCGACGTTGCCGTCCGACACTTGAGAGTCAACAAACACGGCGTCGGCGCCCGTATATGCGACGGCGTTGGCGGTCGCCGCAAAGGTCATAGACGACAGTACGACGCAGGTTCCCGGCTTTGCTCCTAACTCGACCAATGCCAGGTGGAGCGCCGCGGTTCCTGAAGAGAGAGCCAGCGCATGCCCGACCCCGACCCGAGCACAGATTTCTGCCTCGAACGCCGCGACCTCTGGACCCAGCGGGGTGACCCACCCTGATCTCACGGCACGAATCAGGGCCTCCTCCTCCTCGGGACCAACTGTCGCCTTAGACATGAGGATGCGCGACATTGAGCCAACCTTTCGACGGGGAATTAGTGCGGGATCGATGCTAGCCGTCTCGCTAGCGTCCTGAATCGGTGCGCGACATCTACGCTCGAGGGCGCTCCCACGACGAAAGCGAGGCAACCGTGTCCTATCCCGGCAAGCGACTGCTCGATCTAGCCGTTTCGATACCGGCGCTGGTTCTGACGATCCCAATTCAGGCGGCCGCAGCACTCGCCATCCGCGCCACGATGGGCTCACCGATTATGTTCTCGCAGACTCGACCGGGCCTTCACGGAAGGCCGTTCGTCATGCGCAAGTTTCGCACTATGCGCCCCATGGACCCGGACAAGGGATGGACCGACGACGCGTCCCGACTCACCCCTCTGGGATCACTCCTGCGCTCGACCAGTATCGATGAGCTCCCCACGATCTGGAACATCGTTCGCGGGGATATGAGCGTGGTCGGCCCCCGCCCCTTGCTGATGCAATACCTCGAAAGGTACACGCCGGAGCAGGCACGGCGGATGGAAGTTCCCCCCGGGCTTACCGGTCTCGCCCAGGTCAACGGCCGGAACGCTCAAACTTGGCACGAGCGATTTACCTACGACCTCGAGTACGTCGAGACGTGCTCGCTGAGAACAGACCTGCGCGTCATCGCGAGGACGGTAGTCACTGTCGTCTCAAGGAACGGCATCTCGGCCGATGGTCACGTCACGATGGGTGAGTTCAGGGGTAGCGCCTCAGACGCCGAGTGACTTTGTCAGGTCGACGCAATGGGACGAGCCGGATTGCCCACCACAGTCGCGCCCGCCGGTACATCGTCTACGACCACCGCACCGGCGCCGATAAATGCGTCTGCACCGATCGTCTGGCCTTGCCTAATCACCGCCCCCGCCCCGATAGTTGCCCGGTCACCAATCGTAACGTTGCCGGAAACCGATGCGAGCGGCATGACCGTGACAAAGTCACCGAGAACACAATCGTGGCCGATAGCAGCCCCCCGTCCAATGTGCGTGTGCAACCCTAGAGTGACGTTCGTCGTGACGGTGGCTTGGGCGAACACGACCGAACCGAGGCCCATCCTGACGTCGATGCCAACCGACGCCATCGGATCCACGAGAGATGCGGCTGCCTCCCACTTCTTCATACGTCCGGCGACTGTCTCTCGAAGCACGCCGGAGCCCAACCCGAGAAGGAACTTTGCCGAGACCGTTGACCGGATGGCGCCGATAGCGCCAAGGTAGTGGCCTTCGAAGCTATCGAGGAGGCCCAGAGCTGGCACGTTGTCATCGGCGAAACCGACTAGTCGCAAACCAGCCGACTGAACGAGGCAGGCGATCTCACGTCCGTGCCCACCGGCTCCAACTACTAGGATTCTGTCGGTTTCGCTCACGAATACAGGATAGCCATTAGGCAGTCTTCGCGGCTCTGGGCGTTTCCGTGCAACTCAGGAGGCGGGTTCGATCCCGCCCATGGGATCACACCGGTCCACGGTCAGGCCTGAGTTCCACAACTTTTAGTGACCCGCGTTTATCGCATCGATGAGTTTGCGGGCGTCCTCGTTGATGCTCGGCTCCACAACCATCTCGTGGTCGCCGATGGCGACCACGATCGTGCGCAGGGGTTCGAGGGTGCTGACGATCTTCTTGATCGATACGCCGGTGATGTTCTGCAGGTAGCGGGCGACCGCCAGAGCGGCGAACACCACGGTCAAGTGGGCCTCGATGGAATCCCTGGTCCGGTGGAAGACCGGTCTTGCCTTGAGGTCGGACTTGGCCATCCGGAACGATTGCTCGACCTTCCACAGGTCGTGGTACGACGCCACCACGGCGTGGCCATCCATGATCGTCGGGTCGATATTGGTGACGTACCCCTTGTAGCCCGCGGACTGGCGGGCGCGTTCGATCGAGGCCTCGTCCAAGGTGACGTTCTGACCGGTTACCTTGACGAACCGCTGCTTTTTCAAGGGCTCAGCCCGGTCGGCCACCCGCTGGGCACGGTCGATCTGGGCGTTGAGCGTGCGGCGATCCCGCTGGGCGCGCTTCCACTTGTAATGGCAGACCACTCTGCGGTCGCGCCGGTCGCGGCCTTGCCCCATCGGGCGGGTCAGCTCCACGGTCTCGCCGTCGTCGATGGCGTTGCCGCGGCGGCCGAAGTGCTCCTCGAGCTCCTTGGGTGCTTTGGAGGTGCGGGAGCCGACGATGAACGACAGACCTGCGTCTTCGAGGGCATTGAGGTTGGCCGCCGAGAGCATCCCCGCATCCGCCACGACGACCATGTCCGTGATTGCGTGCCGCTCCTGGAAGGCGGTGATCACCGGGATCAAGGTCTTGGTCTCTGCCTTGTTGCCCTCGAAAACGTGCACGTCCAGCGGGAATCCGTCCCGGGCGACCAGCAGGCCGACGGTGATTTGCGGATCGACGCGGCGTTCCTTACTCATGCCGACTTTGCGCAGGCCGTCTTCTTTCTCGGCCTCGAAGTACAAGGTGGTCAGGTCATACAGCACCAAGGCGACGCCGGGGCCGCCGGCGGCCGTGACGTGGCGCCAACAAGCGGCCGCGATGAGTGTGCGGTAGTCGCGAGCAACCACCCGACCTAGACAGTTGTAAAGCGTGTTGACGTGCGGAGGATCTAGACCAAGGCTCCCGAGCACCCGTACCGAATCGAGTTTGCTCGTCGGCTCGACCAGACGGGCCAGTACCAGGTCGCGGAACACCGAATCGGCCACCACGCCCAACCCCAGGCGCTCGTAGCTGCCAGCCAAGCCCTGCCACAAGATTCGTGACGACGACCGTTTGTCTACCGCTGCCGAGCTGGCGGGCAGATCGATCACCGCCGATGCTCGGTCGTCTAGTCCGAGATCGAGTTCGTGCTGGTCAGCATTGATTCGTTGCTTGGTGATCTCGATCAATGCCGCAAGCTCGCCGGGCGTGTGGGCGGAGCCGATGTGCGCGATCATCTGGCGCCGACCGCGGATCTTCTCCCAGATCTGCACGCCGATGGCCCCGGAGGCGGTCTTGGACTGCACCACGAACAAATCCACCACCTCCAAATTCCGCTCGTTTAGTGACCCGCGCGCCACATGCTTAAACTCGTGACCTGCAGCGATCCTAACGAAGCGGCCAGGAACGACGTCAACTTGTGGAGCTCAGGTCAGGGGCAAGGCCAATCCCGCAATCCAGACGGCCTTAGGAAGCTTGCGGGTGGCAATGATTGGTAGTTTGGCAGGCTTTTCTCCGCCTAGGAGAAGAGTCACTCTAGACCTGCCACATTTTCCTTGGGTTTCAAGTCACTTCGTGAGACCTCGGAAGGGTCGCGGGGGCGGGAGGTTGAGTGACACGGTTAGTCACACAGCCTGAAGGGCTCGTCGGTCGTGTCGATCTCGAATTCGACGGGGACAATCCGCCGCGGCGGCTTTGCCGCCTGCGGTGGTGGTGAGTGCGTTGGTTGCCGTGCAGGATGCAGGCACATAGCTTGTTTCTTGTCGCCAAAGACTGTGAGTTGGGGACGTTTTGCCGCAGCCGCGAGACGAAGGTCGACACTGCCGCGTTGTCGCCACGGGCACGGATCCTGCCCATTCAGCTGATCAGCCTGTGACTGGTGATTGCGATCTGCATCTTCAGGAGAGTAAGTGCTATCACCTGTAGCTTCGCAGACTGCAGCCGAGCACGCCGCCTCTGCTGGAGGCGGTGCCTCTCAGCGTACTGACGGACAGGCTGGATTGCATGCTCGAATAGGTCGCCACAACTCGTTCGTGTCCACCGCGCCGAAGGCCCGCCGTGCCAGGTTGTCCTGCACGGGAAGGCAGTTAGCGCGACATGCAGGCCCGCCGGGGGCCTCGGCCGATCAATCATTCCGGGGCAAACCGAATAATTTTCTTAGAGCGCAAACAACTCCCTTCCCGGCAGGGCAAACCTGCTTGGCGCTCGCCGAACGCCAGGCAACCCCGCGACATGCATGGGTGAGCCGCCGCCCGCCATGTAAATTAAACAAGCGTTCAGACAGGACGGCGCTGTG
Source organism: Dietzia sp. 111N12-1 (assembly GCF_001658045.1). Lineage (NCBI taxonomy): Bacteria > Bacillati > Actinomycetota > Actinomycetes > Mycobacteriales > Dietziaceae > Dietzia > Dietzia sp. 111N12-1. The sequence goes on from NZ_LSSV01000020.1 coordinate 91,928, forward strand.
CGTCGCGGCATAATATCGTCTCACTCTCCGCCGATTCCCGAAGGGGCTACCACCGAAATGACCGTTGACGCCAGCCCGTGGCTGTCCCGAACGGTTTCGGCACGTGTAAGTTCTCTCGTGGGCCCGATCCGGGATACAGGCAAGCGATGCTGAAGCATGTCGGTGCTAAAGTACGCGAGGACGAGAACGTCCGATACCGATCAAGTCAAATATTGCTAAGTTTGGAGACCAACGTGTGTGGGATTTTTGGCGCAATCAGTACTTCGGGCATTGATGGAGACACTGTCGACATACTTGTCCGCCAGGCAGAGCAACGAGGGCGCGATTCCAGCGGATTGGTTATAGATACCGGAACTCAATATCGGGTTTATCGCGCCGACACCACTATTAGGAAACTCTTGCGAACTGCACCGCTTGCTGGAACGGGCACGTTTGCTGGCCACAGTAGACTAGTTACTAACGGCACTGCGGATAATCAACCGGTCGTTCGTGACGGTATGGCTGTTATTCACAACGGCATTATCGTGAACTGCGACGAACTTTGGGATTCCATTCCAAAGTCTCGGCAGCTGCAGATTGACAGCGAAATTATTCCGGCGCTCTTGTCGTACCGCCTCGACGAAGGCGACAGCGTCGAAGATGCAGCGGCGTTTGTGCTGCAATCCTCCGTCGGCGTTGTTGCGTGCGCCGCGATGCTGCCCGAACTCGGCAAGCTGATACTGTTTTCAAACAATGGCAGTCTATACGTGGCAGAAATTGCAGGCGGTTACATTTTCTCGTCTGAGGAGTTTCCCCTTGTAAAAGCTGGCGCATCAGGAATTAGGCAAATTCGTGATCCCGAAGTGTTCGATATTCGAACTGACGAGAACGACATTAGCCTGAGCGAAGCGCGAAGTCGAAATAGCGATCTAGTCCCCAGCTTGATCCTGTCCTCGAGCGAAGAACACCAGCTCGAGTACAATCTACCCGACTTGGTCCGCTGTACTCGGTGCATCCTTCCTGAGACCATGCCATTTATCGAGTTCAATTCGGAGGGCGTATGTAACTATTGCCTGAACTACCGGATCAGAAACCATCCTCGCCCCAAGGAGGAGCTGCTTGAGCTCGTGCAGCCGTATCGGCGCGAGCACGGGGCCGAAGTGATCGTCCCCTTTTCGGGCGGCCGGGATAGCTGCTACGCACTCCACTTAATTGTCGAAGAGTTGAACCTAAGGCCAATCACCTATACGTATGATTGGGGAATGGTCACGGATGTCGGGCGACGAAATATCAGCCGGATGTGTTCAAAGCTTGGGGTCGAGAACATAATTGTGGCTGCGGATATATCTAAAAAGAGGGACCATATCCGAAGAAACTTGAATGCGTGGCTCAAGAAGCCCGATTTGGGAATGTTAAGCATTCTGACTGCGGGTGACAAGCACTTCTTTCGGCATATCGAGTCAGTCAAGGTGCAAACAGGTATTGATCTCAATCTCTGGGGCATTAACCCGCTCGAAGTCACACACTTCAAGGCTGGCTTCCTGGGGGTCCCGCCAGACTTCGCGGAACAGCGCGTGTACTCTCATGGCGCCATGAAGCAATTGCGGTATCAAAGCCTGCGTTTCCGCGCTATGCTGAAGAGTCCGGGTTACTTCAATAGGTCAATGTGGGATACGCTTTCTGGCGAATACTATAGGAGTTTTGCGGAGAAGTCGGACTACTTCCACGTATTCGATTTTTGGCGGTGGGATGAGCAAGAAATCGACTCCACGCTCTTGGGGAACTACGGTTGGGAAAAGGCGCGAGACACCTCGACAACCTGGAGGATCGGTGACGGAACAGCCGCGTTCTACAATTATGCGTACTGCACCATCGCTGGTTTCACCGAACATGACACATTTAGAAGTAATCAGATTAGGGAAGGCGATATTACTCGCGATCAAGCGCTAGAGCTTGTTGCTGAGGAGAATCGGCCGAGGTATCCAAACCTTAAGTGGTATCTCGACGTTGTCGGCGTAGATTTCCGAGAAGCGGTGGAGGCTATCAATAGTGTTCCGAAACTTTACTGAGGGGCAAACTGATAAAACCTCCATATGGTATATCTCCAAGTATCTGGCGCCCCCTGGGCCCAAGAGCGTGGGCGGGCGCGGCTTCAGCATTATGCGTGAGTTGGCTGCTAGGGGCTATCCAGTGACGGTATTTACCTCTGACGCCAATCATCTCGCCAGCCCGCCGCGCTTCCGAGGATTGTTTCATGTGCAGCATCTTGATGGGCTGCCGGTAGTTTGGGTTCGAGGCGTCAAGTATCGTTCTGTTCGTTCTCTGCGGCGAATTATAAGTTGGTGCCAGTTCGAGATTGGCTTGTTGGTCCTCCCGCATAGAAGGTTTGTTCCACCAGATGTAATCGTGGCTAGCAGTCTTTCTCTGCTATCTGTGGTGTCGGGATTCCTGCTCAGTAGAAGATACCGCGCGAAGTTTGTATTTGAAGTTCGAGATATCTGGCCACTAACTCTCACTGAGGAAGGTGGATTCAGTTCGCGTAATCTCTTCGTTCGACTGCTATCGCGACTTGAACGGTTCGGGTACGAGAAAGCCGATGTGATAGTCGGGACTATGCCCAATCTCGAGGAACATGTCCGAAAAGTATCGGGCGCCACTGCTCCGGTTGTGTGCATTCCGATGGGTTTTGATGAACGTGACTTGGTCCACGACTCGGTCCTGCCTGACGAATTGCGACGTGCTTGGCCTTCCGGGAAAAAGTTCGTCATTGGATATGCTGGTTCTATTGGTGCGACCAACGCTCTCGATGTGCTCTTCGAGTGTGTTGACCTATTGCGTGACAATTCAGACTTGCATTTTGTCGTCATGGGTGATGGCGACCTGCTCTCAAGCTATATCGACTCCTATTCGCACCTGGAGAATCTCACATTTACGGGTCGCATACCGAAGCAGATCTTGCCGGCGGCCCTGGCGCTTTGTGATGTCCTCTATCTTTCAATGTTCGATTCGGAAGTTTGGGAGTACGGTCAGTCGCTGAATAAACTAATAGACTATATGCTTGCCGGTAAACCCGTGGTGGCCTCCTACTCGGGTTATCCATCTATGTTGAATGAATCAGGATCGGGCGTCTTTGTTCCCGCTGGCGACTCGGCGCGACTTGCTGCCACTTTTCGCGCGCTTGCAGAAATGGACGACTCTGTCTTGGGCGAGATGGGGGCACGCGGCAGGCACTGGCTTCTCTCAAACAGAAGCTATTCCAAGCTCGCAGACGATTACTTGAGCCTAGTGGTGGACCGAGACGGCCCAATATCGAGTACCGAGTCTGGTCGCGAGTCCGAGAACTAGAATATTCTGGTATTCGGGGTAGCCAAGTGAAGTTGGCGCCGATGGTGTCGGCCCTAGTTGTTCTGCCCACGCAGGTTGTGTACGCGGTCTGCGGGTGAGGCGCCTTTGAGTGCGGTGTGGCCGCGGTGATGATTGTAGTGATGCAGGAACGCCGGTAGCAGAGCTTGGCGGTCTCGTTCGTTGGCGTAGGGGCGGGCGTAGGCCCATTCCTCGAGCAGGGTCCGGTTGTAGCGTTCGACTTTGCCGTTGGTCTGCGGCCGGTACGGGCGGGTCCGCTTGTGGCTGATGGCGGGGCCGAGGGCGTCGGCGAAGGCGTGGGAGCGGTAGCAGGAGCCGTTGTCGGTCAGCGCCCTGCGCACGGTGATCCCGGCGTCGGCGAAGTAGGCGTGGGCCCGGTGCCAGAATCCGGCGGCGGTCTCCTTGCGCTCGTCTTCTAGGAGCTCGCTGTAGGCCAGGCGTGAGTGGTCGNATGGTCGTCGACGGCGTTGTGGATGTACCAGTACCCGGTGCCGCTCCGGTTCTTGCGGCCCTTGGCGCGGCCGAGGAACTTGTGGCCGCCGCCGTCGGGGATTCGGCCGAGCTTCTTGATGTCCACGTGGACCAGGTCGCCGGGAGCGTCGTGCTCGTACCTGGTCGGGCGACGCCGGGTGGCGCGGACCGGGGCGCCGGTGGCCGGGTCGGTGAACGCCAGGCGCACGCACCCGTAGCGGGAGAGGATCTTGTGCACGGTCGAGGGGTGCATGCCCAGGTGGTAGGCGATGCGGGCCGGGCCCCACCGGCGTGAGACGCGCAGCCCAATTACCCGGCGCTCGCGCCGACGGGGCGTTTGGTGCGGACAGGTACGTGGCCGGCTGGAGCGGTCGACCATGCCCGCCTTGCCGTTCTCTCGGTATCGCTCGGCCCAGCGGCGGGCGGTGGTGACCGAGACGTTGAACCGCTCGGCAGCCCGGGCCGGGGTCCAGCCGTCCTCGACGACACACCGAGCCAGGCGCAGTCTTCCCGTGGGCGTCAGAGTCGCGTTAGCGTGGGACACGAAGACCTCCGTTGTGGATGTGGGTGCTTGGTCGCTTCCACACCTCACACGGAGGTCTTCCTCATTTCATCTCGCCATGCCGACGGGTGACAAAACCTGCGTGGTCAATACAAAGCGGCTGTCCAAGATCCTTGGTACACCCCACTACATCCTGCGGTCACTGATCCACTCCGGACAGCTCCAGAATCGGATCAACGCACTCTAAATTTGGAAGGGCCCTTAATCGGCGATTATCTGCGGGTTAGACGCAGGTGGAGTTTCCGAGAATCCCCCGCTTGCCGCTGGGAGATGAAACAGTTTTCTGATGCGACCGATTCAGCTGCCGGCGATCTGCGACCAGTGTGGGCGCCCATTTCCTTCGGGGGTCGCGGGGATCAACGCAAGAGAGATCTCGCTTATCGGTGGCAAATCTGGGCCGTGCCCATGGTGCGGCAACGATTGGGGGACGGTTCCTGACGGCGTCTACGATTTCATGGATGGGGCTATCACCCTCGTCAGGGAGCTGCCAACCACCAGGGCCGACCTGATAGAAGTGGCACAGATTCTCCGAGAGGCAGTGTCGGAGGGCGTTGACGACCCAGACGAAGTTGAACGACGAATCCAACTCCGGGCACCTTCGGCAGCGCCCCTGATGCGACTAGTTCGAGATCCTGCAACTGGAACAACTGTCTCAGCCCTTGGAATCGTGTTGACCCTCATCCTCTACTACCTCGGGTGACCATTGGGTGGTCGGGAGGTCGAACCTGAGTGCACGCTCAGCACATCGCCTACACTCGGCGCGTGTTTGCCCTCTTCGCCGCCGTGTCCCTGACCCTCCTCGCGTTCGGCGGATACGCGGGCGGGACTCTCGCCCAACTAGGGTTCCCGGTCAATCCGATCCTGATCGGAGCGGTAGGCACCGCGATCGCTGCGGGATGGACGGCGATCCGGCGGCCCGAATCCCTACGCGGCATCACCGCGCCGCTGGTGCTGTGGGCGACGATGATCTCCGGGTTCGTGAACTCCACCCGGTCGACCGGCTACGCCGACGGCAAGTTCTCCCAGCTTCTTACCCTCACGCCGCTCATGGCGTTCGGGGCGGTCATCCTTCTGGCGATCCCCGAGGTGCGGTCTCGGCTGGTGTGGTGCCTCGTCGCGTGGGGCGGACTCGTTGCCGCCCTGCAGTTCCTCAACCCCGCTGAGGCCGGGAACCCACTGACCATCAGCGCGGAGGGATCGACCTACCAGAACTACGGTTTCGCAGTGGGCGCAGCCGCAGTGATTCTGCTCGTCCTCGCCGTGCGAAAGAGCGCTTCGGCGATCCCTTTCTTAGTCGTCGGTGCCGGATTCATGTGGTTGGCGATGCTGAGTGGGTCGCGGGGCCCGGTTATCGCCGCCCTCATCGCCGTCCTCGCAGGTTTCGCTTCCACTCGACTGCCAGCATTTGTGACCATCACCGGAGCGGCCGTCGCGTTCGTGACGGTCCAGTACGCAGATCTGTGGCAGTTCTTGCCCGAAAGGCTCCAGACCCTCGAAGGTGATTCGACCGATGCCCGGGTCGCGATGGTGCAAAGCGCCTGGGAGGAGTTCCTGGCGAACCCCATCGGCCTCGGATGGGGCGAACTGCAGCCGTACATGGCGTTAATCGGACCCGGGCTGGCCTACCCACACAATGTGTTCGCCGAGGTCGCCGCGGAGGCAGGAATCTTCGGCCTTGCGGGACTGGTCGGATACGCGCTGTACTCGCTCGTCGGGCAGTATCGGGCGGCGAGTGGCGGCATCGAGTCCGCTATCTTCGCGCTGACTGTGTTCACAATCGGTAACGCGGCCGTATCCGGCGACATTATCTCCAACCGGGGGATGCACCTGTTTCTCGCCGCTGGCGTTGCAGCGTGGGTGATCCGCAAGAACACGCCCCCGGCGGCGGCCCTGGAGGACGAGGCCGAGGCGGCACCCGTCAAGACCTTCGACTTCGCCTCGGGGCGCTGGACCTAACCCTTCACCGGACGATGCCGCCCGCCTTCGCCAGCATTGCGGGCCACGTCGTAGCTTCCAGCCATCCCTCCGAGAACGCCTGATCGACCTTCGACAGGAAGTAGGACCACTCAGCCGGTTTGATATTCGACCCGCCGCCCGTGTCAATGCCGTGCGTGTACGGAATGAACAGAGCATGAGTGGCCTTCAACTGGGCAAAAACGCTGTCGATGGTGGTGTTGTCCCGTCCGTGCAGCTGATACCGCTTTACGTTCTGCGGGTTCACGTGAGGCCACGTATCCAGCGATGCGGACTGGTTGGTGCTCGTGGCCTGGGCGGGGAAGAACGGGGCCGCAGCCCAGGCGTTCGGGGCGTTGTTCTGTGTGTAGGCGGCGCGGAACCGGTCGGCGGGCAGCCCCTTGTCGAGGAGCCATCCCTGCGCCCGTAGCGCATCCTGCCTGATCTGCGCCGGGGTCATCGTCGCGGTGACCGCCCCGTCGTAGGCGTGGATCGACATCACATCCCCCTGCCCCGCAAACTGCATGACCTCGGCGTCAGTGATGTGCGGGCCGGACGTGTCCGGCGAGTTCAGCGCCATGTCCAGCGCCCACGTCACCGGGACGCTCCGCGAACGGAGTGCGGGCAGGCCGATGTTGATGAATGTGCGGTAGCCACGGTCCTCCACGAACACCATCTGCGCCTTGCGGGGGCACTCCACCCACACGCGGCCCCAGGCAACACCCGTCGCGGCAGTCGTGATGATCCGCAGCGTGATCCGGCGAGGTCGCCCCCATGAGGTGAGGGCACCACTGTCGGCGGCGATCCGAACCAGGTTCCAGCCATGGGACAGGGACGTGGCGAACCGCTGCCATGTGACGCTCGCTGACGACGGACCAGAGAGGACCATGATCGACGCCTGGGAAATGGCGGCAGGATCGTCCAACCACAGCCAGGCGTGAACAATGGACGCCGGAGCGTGCGACCGGGGCTCGGCGTCCTGAAGCGTGAAGTCGGCGGTCTGGGCACCAGTGATCGAGAACCTGGTGGACGGCCCACCATCAGGGGTGGCGGGGCCTGCCGACTCGGTGGCCCCGGTGGGGATGATGCGGTTGGCCCAGTCTCCTCCGGTGGCTCCCGCCCCACTGCCGGTGAACAGATCGAAGGCGCTTCGCCCATCCGGGGTGAGGGTGGCGCGGGTCGCCAGGTCCGAGGGTCGGACGTATGCGGCGGACGCGACCGACGACGCTACCCCGGCGGCGGTGGCCTGAGAGAGCACGTCGGCGTCATTGGCCTCGCGGGTCTGGGGCTCGGTCGAGACACTTCCTGCGACGGACTGCACTTCCGCCTTGGTCCCGTAGGTGGCATTACGTGCGGCGGCGCCGGCTGCGCTCTCGCCCAGCGGCCATGCGATCGCGCATACCGTGCGACCGCGGGGGCGGTGGAGTGAGCGGGGCCGTTGTCGTCGTCATATCTTCCCTCCGGCGACCACCCGGCAGCGGCGAGGCAGCCCTAACATTCGTCAAGTCACCTTGTGCAGCGTTCGCCCAGGTTGCGTTGGAGCATGCCCTGACTGGTTGACTTAACGCGAGTGGGCGCATCGGCGAGGTGTGGTGGGTCCTGCCCTTGGTTCAGCAGCAACGAAGCCCCACAGGCAGAGGGTCCCACGTCTCGGCCGAGTCGCTGCGGCCGTGGACGCGCGTCCATATGCGGTACACGGTTCGAGCGCAGCGCTGTAATGCCAACTGATCCAAGCGCTTTCGGCAGTCAGGGCCCGGCTGCAGCATGGTGAATCATTCCTGAAAGTCGTCCCGACCGGATGAAAGGTGCGTCGCGCCTACATACCGTCGAAGCCGGTAATGGTCAGCTGAAAAAGCTGGTCGTGGCACCTCCAGCTTCCGCGATTGGCGGAGGCCAGACGGAAAGGCGGAGCGTGTCAAATCAAGTGAGACGTGCGGTGCTCGGTTGAGCTTGGCTAGTTTCGGGTGATCGGGCGGCGGGGTCGTTGATGGTCGCCTTCTCCGGTAGTCGGGGTGGGCGTGGTCGTCGAGTGAACCGTTCGGGGTGTTTGGCGTAGGTGGCGTCGAGCACGAGCTGGCGCCTGTCGCGGATGGTCTGGACCGTTCCCGCTCTGGTGGAC
>NZ_LSSV01000021.1:0-98558 GCF_001658045.1 Dietzia sp. 111N12-1
GAACTAACGGAGATGCCCACTAGCCTCCCGCGGTAGCGCGGACCGGGCCGATCAGGCCGGGCTGTAGGTGAGGCAGTCGGCGGTATCGGCGCCGGAACCGATCTCGACGGAATCCGCCGAGCAGAGCAGGTCCTTGTTGTGGGTGCACTCCACCCGTTGGCAGGCGCCCACGTGTGCGCTGGCGGTGGGCAGGCCGCCGCGGACGTCCAGCGAGATGAAGGTGCCGCACTCGGCGTGATCCGGGGTTCCGGCGACGGTGATGGCGCCCGCGTTGCAGCTCTGCTCGCTGTTGAACGAGCACGCCGTGACGGTGCAGGCGCTGATTCCGGTGAGTGTGGCCATGATGATCGCTCCTCGTATGACGGTGGCGTGGTGTGCCCCAGGGTCAACACCGGATCCCCCCGGCTTGCAAGCAAGTTGAGGCTGTGCTAAATCAGGCCAGCCTAGGCTGTCTACCTGCGCGGATGGCGGGAATGTCGGCGTCCCCCGCGGGGTTCTCGGCCGGATCGGCTGCGCGACGACCGGGAGTTGTAGTCCCCCGTCGGGTCGCCGGCCGTGCGCGTCGTCGGGTCCGCGGAGTGGAGGAGCGCGGGTCCGGGTCCCGGTGGGTGATCCCGAATCCAGTCTGGACATTTGTGAGGCGCAGCACTATCGTCGATTTCAGTTAATCCGACTTAACTGAAAGGGAGCGGCACCGATGACTTCCGCGACCACCAATCGCCAGGCCCACGAGGAACTTCTCGCCGACCTCCGCGAGCGCCTTGAGCGGGCCGCGCTGGGCGGCGGCGAGAAGGCCCGTGCGCGCCACCTCGAGCGCGGCAAGCTGCTCGCCCGCCAGCGCGTGGACGTGCTGCTCGACCCGGGCAGCCCGTTCCTCGAGCTCTCGCCGCTCGCCGCGGAGGAGATGTACGGGGGCAAGGCCCCCGCCGCCGGCGTCGTCGCCGGGATCGGCCGGGTGTCGGGCCGCGAGTGCCTGATCATCGCCAACGACGCGACCGTCTCCGGCGGCACCTACTACCCGATGACGGTGAAGAAGCACCTGCGCGGTCAGGAGGTGGCGCTGGCCAACCACCTGCCGTGCATCTACCTCGTGGACTCCGGCGGCGCGATGCTGCTGCAGCAGGACGAGGTCTTCCCCGACCGCGACCACTTCGGCCGGATCTTCTACAACCAGGCGAACATGTCCGCCAAGGGCATCCCGCAGATCGCCGCGGTCATGGGCTCGTGCACCGCCGGTGGCGCGTACGTCCCCGCGATGAGCGACGAGGCCGTGATCGTCCGGAACCAGGGCACGATCTTCCTCGCCGGCCCGCCGCTGGTGAAGGCCGCGACGGGCGAGGAGGTCACGGCCGAGGAACTCGGTGGCGGCGACCTGCACGCCAAGACCTCCGGTGTGGTGGACCACCTTGCCGACGACGACTATGACGCGCTGATGAAGGTCCGCCGGATCGTGGCGACCTGCCCGCCGGCGCCCGCGCCGGACTGGGAGGTGCTCGAGCCCCGCGAGCCCGTCCGCGCGCAGTCCGACCTGTACGACCTCGTCCCGGTCGACTCGCGCCAGCCCTACGACGTGCGCGACATCATCGGCACGATCGTCGACGGCGGCGAGTACACCGAGTTCAAGGAGAACTACGGCACCTCCATGGTGACCGCGTTCGCCCACATCCACGGGCACCCGGTGGGCATCATCGGCAACAACGGCGTCATCTTCTCCGAGTCCGCGCTTAAGGGCGCCCACTTCATCGAGCTGTGTGACCGCCGCAAGATCCCGCTGGTCTTCCTGCAGAACATCACCGGCTTCATGGTGGGCCGGCAGTACGAGGCGGGCGGCATCGCCAAGAACGGCGCCAAGATGGTCACCGCCGTGGCGTGCGCCCGGGTCCCCAAGTTCACCATCGTCGTGGGCGGGTCCTTCGGTGCCGGCAACTACTCCATGTGCGGCCGTGCCTATTCGCCGCGGTTCCTCTGGATGTGGCCCAATGCCAAGATCGCCGTGATGGGCGGGCCCCAGGCAGCCGACACCCTCGCGTCGGTCCGTGCCGCCCAGGTCACCAAGTCGGGCGGGGAGTGGACCGACGAGCAGCAGTCCGAGTTCACCGCGCCGATCCGTGAGCAGTTCGAGGAGCAGTCCACCGCGTACTACTCCACTGCCCGCCTGTGGGACGACGGGATCATCGACCCCGCAGACACCCGCACTGTCCTCGGTCTGGCCCTGGCGGCCGCGGCCAACGCCCCCCTCGAGCCGGTCAACAACGGCGTCTTCAGGATGTGAGCAGCTCCATGTCAGAACAACTGTCACAGAAACTCCACACCGTCCTGGTGGCCAACCGCGGGGAGATCGCGTGCCGCGTGATCCGCTCGCTGCGGGCAGCGGGTATCCGCTCGGTCGCCGTCTACTCCGACGCGGACGCCGACGCGCTGCACGTGCGCGTGGCCGACGCCGCCGTCCGTCTCGGCCCGGCCCAGGCCTCGCAGTCGTACCTCGACATCGACAAGGTGATCGACGCGTGCCGCCAGACCGGGGCGCAGGCCGTGCACCCGGGTTACGGTTTCCTGTCCGAGAACTCGCGGTTCGCGCGGGCACTCGACGAGGCCGGCCTGATCTTCGTCGGACCGCCGGCCTCGGCGATCGAGACCATGGGCGACAAGATCACCGCCAAGGCGGCGGTGTCCGCACGTGACGTCCCCACCGTGCCCGGGATCTCGCGTCCGGGACTGACCGACGACGAACTGATCGCCGGTGCCGCCGAGGTCGGCTACCCGGTCCTCGTCAAGCCCTCGGCCGGTGGTGGCGGCAAGGGGATGCGCCGCGTCACCGATCCCGCCGATCTGCCGGCGGCACTGGAGTCCTCGCGACGGGAGTCGGCAGGCGCCTTCGGCGACGACACCCTGTTCCTCGAGCGGTTCGTCGACACCCCGCGCCACATCGAGGTGCAGGTCCTGGCCGACACCCACGGCAACGTCATCCACCTGGGTGAGCGGGAGTGCTCACTGCAGCGCCGCCATCAGAAGGTCATCGAGGAGGCGCCCAGCGCACTGCTCGACGAGGTCACCCGTCAGCGCATCGGTCAGGCGGCGTGCGACGCCGCCCGGTCGGTGGGGTACGTGGGCGCGGGCACGGTGGAGTTCATCGTCTCCGCGCACGCCCCGGACGAGTTCTTCTTCATGGAGATGAACACCCGCCTGCAGGTCGAGCACCCGGTCACCGAGATGGTCACCGGTGTCGACCTGGTCGACTGGCAGGTCCGCATCGCCGCGGGCCAGGAGCTCACCCTGCGCCAGGAGGACATCACCCTCACCGGCCACGCGATCGAGGCCCGCGTCTATGCCGAGGACCCGGCCAAGGGCTTCCTGCCCACCGGCGGCACCGTGGTCGGGCTCGAGGAGCCCTCCGGCGACGGCATCCGCGTGGACTCCGGCCTCCGTGTGGGCACGGTCGTCGGCAGCGACTACGACCCGATGCTCGGCAAGGTCATCGCGCACGGCGCCGACCGCGCCGAGGCACTGGCCCGGCTCGACGCCGCGCTCGCCGGCACCCACGTGCTGGGTCTGCGCACGAACGTCGACTTCTGCCGGTTCCTGCTCTCGCGGCCGGAGGTCGTCTCCGGCGAGCTGGACACGGGCCTGCTCGACCGGTCCGTCGACGACTACACCGCGACGCCCGCCCCCGAGGGCGGACTGATCGCCGTGGCCATGCACCGCACCGAGGAGCGCTGGGCCCGGGTGCCCGCGCAACGCCGCGGCCCGTGGGACGTTCCCAACGGGTGGCGGATCGGCGGGCGCGCCGAGGTGTGGACCCGCCTGGACGCCGGCGCCGGGTCCGACGCGGTCACCGTGGGACTGCGGGGGACCCCCGACGACGCCGAGGTGACCATCACCGACGCCACGATCGGATCCACCGAGGCGCCCGAGGTCTCCTCCCGGCATCGTGCGCGGGTCGCCCGGGACGGCGCCTCCCTCCGGCTGACCGTCGACGGCACCCAGCAGCGCTGGACCGTCGTGCGCTCGGCGGACCCCAAGGCCGCCGACACCTTCTGGGTGGCCGGCGACGGCGGGACCTGGGACCTGCGGATGCTCCCGCTCATCGACTCCCGGATCCACGACGCCGGGATGTCGGACGGCCAGATCGTCAGCCCCATGCCCGGTTCGGTGATCGCGTGCTTCGTCGCCGACGGCGACGAGGTCACCGCCGGACAGAACATCCTGGCCGTCGAGGCCATGAAGATGGAACACGCACTGCCCGCGCCGATCGACGGTGTGGTCCGCGTGCACGTCACCACCGGCGAGCAGGTGCCCGCCGACCACCTGCTCGCGACCGTCGAGCCCCACCCCTCCACCGAGGAATCCGAAGGAGAAGGCAATGCCTGAGTTGGAAGAGCACTACGCCGACCTCAAGTCGACGGTCGCGGACTTCGCCGACAAGGTGGTCGCCCCGGCCTCGGCCGAGCACGATCGCAACCACACCTTCCCCTACGAGGTCGTCGCCCAGATGGGCGACATGGGCCTGTTCGGTCTGCCGTTCCCCGAGGAGTTCGGCGGGATGGGCGGCGACTACTTCGCGCTGTCGCTCGCCCTGGAGGAGCTCGGCCGCGTCGACCAGTCGACCGCCATGACCCTCGAGGCCGGCGTGGGCCTGGGCGCCATGCCCATCTACCACTTCGGCAACGACGAGCAGCGCGCCACGTGGCTCCCGGACCTGGCCGCCGGCCGCACGCTCGCCGGCTTCGGCCTGACCGAGCCCGGTGCGGGCTCGGACGCCGGCGCCACCAAGACCACCGCGAAGCGTGACGGCGACGAGTGGGTGGTCAACGGCAACAAGCAGTTCATCACCAACTCCGGCACCGACATCACCTCGCTGGTCACCGTGACCGCGGTGACGGGAGAGCGGCGGGCCGCGGACGGTTCTGTGAAGAAGGCCATCTCGACGATCATTGTCCCGGCCGACACCCCCGGATTCACCGCGGAGCCCGCGTACGACAAGGTCGGGTGGAACTCCTCCGACACGCACCCGCTGACCTTCGCCGACGCCCGGGTGCCGGCGGAGAACCTCCTCGGCGAGGAGGGGCGCGGGTACGCGAACTTCCTGTCGATCCTCGACGAGGGACGCATCGCGATCGCCGCCGTAGCCACCGGTGCCGCGCAGGGGTGCGTCGACGAGTCCGTGAAGTACGCCCGTGAGCGCGAGTCCATGGGCCGCAAGATCGGCGAGTTCCAGGCCATCGCGTTCAAGATCGCCCGCATGGAGGCCCGTGCCCATACGGCGCGTTGCGCCTACTACGAGGCCGCGCGCCTCATGCTGGCCGGCAAGGAGTTCAAGAAGGAGGCCGCCATCGCCAAGATGATCGCCTCCGAGGCGGCCATGGACAACGCCCGCGACGCCACCCAGATCCACGGTGGCTACGGCTTCATGAACGAGTACCCGGTGGCGCGGCACTACCGCGACTCCAAGATCCTCGAGATCGGCGAGGGCACCACCGAGGTGCAGCTCATGCTCATCGCACGTGGTCTCGGATTATGAGTGATCAGGCTGTAACGATGTCCGAGCAGCGCAGAGAGGTCGTCCAGCGTGGCCTGTGGTTCGAGGAGTACGAGGTGGGGACCGCCTACCTCCACCGCCCCGGGCGCACGATGACCGAGACGGACAACGTCCTGTTCACCACGCTGACGATGAACACGCAGGCCCTGCACCTGGACGCGGCGTGGTCGGCCGAGCAGCCGGGCTTCGGCGGCGAGCGACTCATGAACTCGATGCACACGCTCTCGACGCTCGTGGGACTGTCGGTCGCCCAGCTCACCCAGGGCACGATCGTGGCGAACCTCGGCTTCTCCGAGGTCAGCTTCCCCAAGCCGGTCCTGCACGGTGACACGCTGTACGCGGAGACCGTGTGCACCGACAAGCGCGAGTCGAAGTCGCGTCCGGGCGAGGGCATCGTGACCCTCGAGCACATCGGCCGCAACCAGCACGGCGACATCGTGGCCAGGGCGGTCCGCAAGACGCTGGTCCGCAAGCGGCCGACGGAGTCGGGCCCGGGCGGGGAGGCCACGGCATGACCCCCGCACCCGCCTGGATCCCGCCCGGCCCGGCACTGTTGTTCTGCCCGGCCGACCGGCCGGAGCGCTACGGCAAGGCGGCGGACCGCGCGGACGTCGTGATCGTCGACCTCGAGGACGCCGTCGCACCGGCGGACCGCCCCGCGGCCCGTGAGGCGCTGCGGGCCTCGACACTCGATCCGGACCGGACGATCGTGCGGGTCAACCCGACCGGCACCGACGACCACGTGGCCGACCTCGAGGCCCTGGCCGACACGGACTACCGCTGCGTGATGCTGGCCAAGACCGAGTCCGCCGCGCAGGTCACGGATCTGCACTCGACGACCGGCGCCGCTGTGCTGGCGTTGGTCGAGACCCCGCTCGGGGTCGTCCGCGCGGAGGAGATCGCCGCCGCGCCCGGGTGCGCCGGGATGATGTGGGGCGCCGAGGACCTCCTGGCCGCGATGGGCGGATCGACCAGCCGGTTCTCCTCCGCCGAGGCCGGTGGCCCCCGCGAGGCGGGGGAGTACCGCGACGTGCCCCGTCACGCCCGGGCGCGGGTCGCGCTCGCCGCGGCCGCGTTCGGTCGGTGGGCGGTCGACTCCGTGCACCTGGACATCGCCGACTCCTCCGGTCAGCGCGCCGAGGCGCTCGACGCCGTCGCGCTGGGGTTCGTGGCCACCGCGTGTATCCACCCGTCCCAGGTGGCGGTGGTCCGCGAGGCCTACGCCCCCGATGACGACGAGGTGGCCTGGGCCCGGAAGGTCCTCGCCGCCGCGGAACACAACCAGGGCGTGTTCCGGCTGGACGGTCGCATGGTCGACGGTCCCGTCTTCCGTCAGGCCGAGGCGACGATGCGTCGCGCCGCGGCCGCCGCCACCTGATACCGCAATCCCCGTGTCGCGCCCCCCTGTCGCGGGCCGTCCGGCCCCACCCCCAAGGAGTACCGAGATGACCACCACCGATCTCGATTCCACACCCCTCGACCCCGCCGGGTCCCACACGCGCGGGGAGACCGACGTCCCCCTGCTCACCCAGACGATCCCCGAGAACCTCGCGGCGACCGTCGAGAGGTTCGGCGACCGCGACGCGCTCGTCGACGTGCAGGCCGACCGGCGGTGGACCTACGCCGAGTTCCTCGCCGACGTCCGCCGCCTCGCCTCCGGACTGCACCGCCTCGGCATCCGTGCGGGCGACCGGGTGGGCATCTGGTCGCCCAACCGGTGGGAGTGGGTGATGGTCCAGTACGCCACCGCCGAGATCGGCGCCGTACTGGTCAACATCAACCCGTCCTACCGGGTCCACGAGCTGGAGTACGTGCTCAAGCAGGCGGGGATCAAGGCCGTCGTCGCCGCCCCCCAGTTCAAGGATTCCGACTACACCGGGATGCTCGCGCAGGTCCAGCCGAACTGCCCCGACCTCGAACTGGTCGTGCTCTTCGGCGACGAGGAGTGGGAGTCGCTGGTCTCGGGCCCCACCCACGCCGAGGAACTGGCGTCGATCCGCGCCGCACTGCAGCCGGGCGACCCGATCAACATCCAGTACACCTCCGGCACCACGGGCTTCCCCAAGGGCGCCACGCTCTCGCACTCGAACATCCTCAACAACGGGTACTTCGTCGGCGAGCTCGTCAACTACACGGAGGTCGACCGGGTGTGCATCCCGGTGCCCTTCTACCACTGCTTCGGCATGGTGATGGGCAACCTCGCGTGCACCAGCCACGGATCGGCCATGGTCATCCCCGCGCCCGCGTTTGACCCCGCGGCCTCGCTGCGCGCGGTGGAGCAGGAGAAGTGCACGAGTCTCTACGGCGTGCCCACGATGTTCATCGCCGAGCTCGCGCTGGAGGATTTCGACTCCTACGACCTGTCCACGCTGCGCACCGGGATCATGGCCGGCTCGCCGTGCCCCGAATCCACCATGCGTCAGGTGATCGACAGGATGAACATGGAGGAGGTCTCCATCTGCTACGGCATGACGGAGACCTCGCCGGTGTCCACCCAGACCCGTCGGGACGATTCGCTGGACCGGCGCGTGTCCACGGTCGGCCGGGTCGGGCCGCACCTCGAGATCAAGATCGTCGACCCGTCGACCGGTGCCACCCTGCCGCGCGGCGAGGCCGGCGAGTTCTGCACGAAGGGCTACAGCGTCATGCTGGGCTACTGGGACCAGCCGGACAAGACCGCCGAGGCGATCGACCCCGAGGGCTGGATGCACACCGGCGACATCGGGGAGATGGACGACGCCGGTTACGTCCGCATCACCGGCCGCATCAAGGACATGGTCATCCGCGGTGGCGAGAACATCTACCCGCGGGAGGTCGAGGAGTTCCTCTACACCCACCCGGACATCCTCGACGCCCAGGTGATCGGCGTGCCCGACCCCAAGTACGGCGAGGAGCTCATGGCCTGGGTCCGGCTCAAGCCGGGACGCGACGATCTCACGGCCGAGGAGGTCCGCGAGTTCGCCACCGGCAAGCTCGCCCGCCACAAGATCCCGAAGTACGTCCACGTGGTCGACGAGTTCCCCATGACCGTCACCGGCAAGGTCCGCAAGGTCGACATGCGCAAGCGCGCGATCGAGATCCTCGGCATCGCCTGACCGCCCCCACACCCAAGGAGTGCGTGTATGTCCAGCAAGATCATGACCGCGGCCGAGGCCGTCGCGGACATCCCCGACGGGGCGTCCATCGCCGCCGGCGGATTCGGCCTGAGCGGGATCCCGCAGATCGTCATCGAGGCCCTCGCCGC
Organism: Dietzia sp. 111N12-1; assembly: GCF_001658045.1. Lineage (NCBI taxonomy): Bacteria > Bacillati > Actinomycetota > Actinomycetes > Mycobacteriales > Dietziaceae > Dietzia > Dietzia sp. 111N12-1. The sequence goes on from NZ_LSSV01000021.1 coordinate 8,781, forward strand.
CCGCGACGTCGGGGACTTCGAGGTGTTCTCCAACAACGCCGGCGTCGACGGCAAGGGCCTCGGCATCCTGCTGGAGAGCGGCAAACTCCGGCGCATCGTCTCCTCCTACGTCGGGGAGAACAAGGAGTTCGCCCGCCAGTACCTGTCCGGTGAGCTCGAGGTGGAGCTCACCCCGCAGGGCACCCTCGCCGAGCGGATGCGTGCCGGCGGCTCGGGGATCGGGGCGTTCTTCACCCGCACTGGCGTCGGCACGTTCGTCGCCGACGGCGGCATGCCGTGGAAGTACGACTCGGCCGGCGGGATCGCGGTGGCCTCCCCGCCCAAGGAGACCCGCGAGATCCGCGGCGAGACCTACGTGCTGGAGCAGGCCATCGAGGCCGACTACTCGCTGGTACGCGCCGCCGTGGCCGACCGCAACGGCAATCTCCGCTTCAACCTCACGGCCCGCAACTTCTCGCCGCTCGCGGCGATGGCCGGCCGGGTGTGCATCGTCGAGGCCGAGAAGATCGTCGAGGTCGGAGAGCTCGCCCCCGACGACATCCACCTCCCGGGCATCTTCGTCCACCGCCTGGTGGAACTGACCCCGGAGCAGGTCGCCCAGACCAAGTGGATCGAGAAGACCACCACCAACCCGCCCTCGGAAGGACAGCGCTGATGAGCAGGATCGGACGCGACCGCAAGGCCATGGCCGCCCGCGCGGCCCTGGAGCTGGAGGACGGCCAGTACGTCAACCTCGGGATCGGCCTGCCGACCCTGGTCCCCAACTACGTCCCCGAGGGCGTCAACGTCACCCTGCAGTCCGAGAACGGGCTGCTGGGAATCGGCCCGTACCCGCACCCCGACGACGTCGACCCGGACCTGATCAACGCCGGCAAGGAGACCGTCACGACCCTCCCGGGGTCGGCGATCTTCGACTCGGCGATGAGCTTCGGCATGATCCGCTCGGGCAAGATCGACGTGGCCATTCTGGGCGCCATGGAGGTCAACCCCGCGGGCGACATCGCCAACTGGATGGTGCCGGGAGCGATGGTCAAGGGCATGGGCGGGGCCATGGACCTCGTGGTGGGCGCCCGCCGGATCGTCGTGGTCATGGACCAGGTCGCCAAGGACGGTTCCTCCAAGATCGTCTCCGAGATCTCCCTGCCGCTGACCGGCCTGGGCTGCGTCGACCGGATCATCACCGAGCTGGGCGTGTTCGACCGGGACGCCGACGGGCTGACCCTCATCGAGATCGTCGACGGGGTGACCCTCGAGCAGATCGAGGCGGCCACCGACGCGCCGTTCCGGGTGGCCGAGCACCTCAGGTGACCCCGCCGCCGGCGCCGCCCGGCCTTTGGACCACACCGGTCCGGGGCCGGGCGGCGCTGTCGGCGTTGGCGTGGGTCCTCGCGTACGGGGCCTCCCTCGTCGTCGTCGTCCTCCTCGGCCTGGTCACGGCACGGACCCTCGGGCCCGGCCGCCCCGACACCGCGCTCCTCGCCCTGGTCGTCCTCGCCGGCACCGCCGTGGCCGCGCTGCTCGCGGTGCGGATCCACCTCCTGCGCCGGCGCGGTCTCGGGTGGGCGGACGTCGGCCTCCGGCCACCGGACCGCTCACCCTGGCACCTGGCGTGGCAGATCCCCGCGGTGATGGCGGCCGGCGTCACCGCCTCGATGATCGTGCTCATCCCCCTGGGGGCGGGCGCCGAGTCGACGGGGGATGAGGCCGATGCGGCGATCGCGGACCTGGCGGCCGGCGGGCCGGTGTTCGCCGCCCTCGGGCTGCTGACCGTCGCCGTGCTCATCCCGGTGGCGGAGGAGGTCGTGTTCCGCGGCATCGTGCTGCCGGCCCTGCGGGCGCGGCTGCGGGCCGTCGCGGGGATCACGCTCGCGGGAGCGGTGTTCGCCGCCGTGCACCTGCTGCCCCCGGCGTTGCCGTACTTGCTGGTGGTGGGGATCTCACTGTGCGCGATGGCCGAGTGGTACCGGTCGATCGTGCCCGGCATCGTGCTCCACGGCGTCAACAACGCGATCGTGTTCACCGGCGTGATCGCCGCCGGGTCAGGCCAGTAGCGCCGAGACCAGCAAGAGGACCGGCAGCGCGCCGAGGGTCGTGAGGACGGCGGAGTCCCGGGCCAGCAGTGTCCCGTGTCCGTACCGGGTCGCGACCACGAGGACGTTCTGCGCGGTGGGCAACGCGGCGGCGACCACCACCGTGAGAAGCTCGTGACCCTGCATGCCCATCAGCCCGGCGCCGATGGCGTACGCGAGCACGGGGTGGGCGACGAGCTTGAGTGCGCTCGCGAGGAAGATCTCCCGGCGGGGCGAGGCGCCGGCCTCGAGCACCTTGACTCCGTAGAGCGACATGCCGAACACCAGCAGGGCGCCGGGGACGGAGATCTGGCCGACCAGGTGCACGGGCTCCAGGAGAGTCTCGGGCGGCGTCCAGGGCAGGGCGGCGACGACGACGCCCGCGAGCGCAGCGAGGACGATCGGGGTGCGGACCGACTGCAGTTGCGCACCGAGCGCGCCCCCGTCCCCGCCGCCGTCCGACCCCTCGGCCCGCGCGGCCCGCTCCAGCACGGCGATTGCGACCGGTTGGAGGACCACCACCTGGAAGAGCAGCAGCGGCATGACGAACCCGAGGTCCCCGAGGACGTACAGCGCGATGGGGATGCCGAGGTTGGCGGAGTTGACGTAGCCGGCGGACAGGGCACCCACCACGAGGTCCGCCGCCGGGCGCTTGAGCCACAGCCGGGCGATCGCCACGTACAGGACCGCGACGATGATCGCCGACACCGCGGACACCACGAACACGCCGGTGAAGACCTGGTCGAGGGTGGTGCGGGCGAGGGAGTCGAACAGCAGTGCCGGGGTGGCGACGTAGAAGACGAGCCGGTTGAGCACCAGGTGCGCGTCCGTGCCGAGGACCAGGGTGCGGGCGAGTATCCAGCCCAGCGCGACCAGCGCGACGATGACGGCGAAGCCGTTGAGGACGCCGGCCACGGGTGGACTCCTGGTGTCGGGGAGGGGAGGGGGAGAGGTAGACGCGGTAACGCCGATCGGGGTCGCGCACTCCTGCGTGAGGAGGCACGACCCCGATCGGGTTGCTGTTGCCTGAGTCGGCGGCTAGAGGCCGCAGGCGGGACGGGCGGTCCGGTTCACCCGCGCCGAGTGGTGACTCAGCGGCTGGTGAACGGCAGCAGGGCCATCTCGCGGGCGTTCTTGACCGCGACGGCGACCTGACGCTGCTGCTGCGGCGTGAGGCCGGTGACCCGACGCGAACGGATCTTGCCGCGATCGGAGATGAACGTACGGAGGGTGTTGACGTCCTTGTAGTCGACCGTCTCGATACCCGCCACCTTCAACGGGTTCTTCTTGGGTCGACGGCCCTCCTGGGCGCGGATCTTCTTGGACGGGGTGCTACGTGCTTTAGCCATGGTTACCTACTCACCAACTCGACTTCGTGACACCGGGCAGCTCGCCACGGTGGGCCATCTCGCGCATGCGGACGCGGGAGAGGCCGAACTTGCGGAGGTAGCCGCGGGGGCGACCGTCGGCGACGTCGCGGTTACGCACCCGCACGGGCGAGGCGTCACGCGGCATCTTGTTGAGAGCGGTCTGGGCATCCATACGTGCCTCGTCCGTGCTCTCGGGGTTCTTGATGATTGCCTTGAGCTCGGCGCGACGCTCGGCGAACCGGGCGACCTTGGCTTTGCGCTGCTCGTTGCGCGCGATCTTGGACTTCTTGGCCACGAGTCAGCGCTCCTCTCGGAATTCGACGTGCTTACGGACGACCGGGTCGAACTTCTTGAGGACGATGCGGTCCGGATTGTTGCGACGGTTCTTGCGGGTCACGTACGTGAACCCGGTACCGGCCGTGGACTTCAGCTTGATGATGGGGCGGATGTCGTTACGGGCCATCTCAGATCTTCTCCCCACGGGCGCGGATGCGGGCCACGACGGCCTCGATGCCATCGCGGTCGATGGTCTTGATGCCCTTGGTCGAGACCGTCAGCGTGACGCGACGACCCTCGGAGGGCACGAAGTAGCTACGGCGCTGGATGTTCGGGTTCCAGCGACGGTTGGTCCTGCGGTGTGAGTGCGAGACGGACTTGCCGAAACCCGGCTTCCGTCCCGTTACCTGGCAATGCGCCGACATGGCGTGGTTCTCCTTCCGCCCCGTCCTGCGGTGGCGCGCGGCGGAGGGGGCGCCCTCGGTCGGCCTGGGCCGTACGGGGGGCTTACCGCCACGTCGCGAGCACCGTGAGAGGCGATAGCAAACGTGCAGACAACAGCGATGGTCTAGTTTACGGCCCGACCGCGTGAAACGGTAATCGGCACGTCAGTGGGCATAAAGGCGGCCGGACCGGCTCCGGCGGCCGGATGTCCGCGCCGCACGAATTGGGTGCCCGGCCATCCTACGGGTACGATCTACCGATGCGTGTGCTGACACCGGGATCCCCGGTTCGGCCACTGGCAATTGCGCGCTCTTGCAGGAGCGAGCGCCAGACCCACAGACTTCTACCGAGCTAGAGGGATCCAGTATGAAGAACGACATTCACCCCGACTACCACCCGGTGGTCTTCCAGGACTCGGGCACGGGCACCAAGTTCCTCACCCGTTCCACCGCGACCAGCAGCCGCACGGTCGAGTGGGAGGACGGTCAGACGTACCCGCTCATCGTCGTGGACGTGACCAGCGAGTCGCACCCGTTCTGGACCGGCGCGCAGCGCGTCATGGACACCGCCGGCCGCGTCGAGAAGTTCCAGCGTCGCTACGGCAACCGCACCCGCCGCAAGTGAGCAGCGGGGCGTCCGCGCCCCGACCACCCTCCTAGACCCCGAGGACGATAATCATGGCAGTTCCGAAGCGCCGCCTCTCGCGTGCCAACACCCACTCCCGCCGGTCCCAGTGGAAGGCCGACAACGTCGCCCTCCAGGAGACCAAGATCGACGGCCGCCCGGTGGCGCTGCCGCGTCGTCTGGTCAAGGCCGCTCAGCTCGGCCTGGTCAACCTCGACCGCTGAGCCGCGTCGGCTGCCGCCCCCGGGGCGCAGCTGAGCACGGCGGCGCCGCGGGCGCCGCACGCACACGCCCGGTCACGAGCCCGGCGGGTCCACACGGACCCGTCGGGCTCGTCGGCGTCTGTGGCGCGCGTGGCGGCGGCCCTCCGGGGCGGATCCTCAGCCGCGCTTCAGTCGGGTGGGCGAGAATCCCGTCATGAAGATTCTCGTTGTCGACGACGACCAGGCCGTGCGCGAATCGCTCCGGCGCTCCCTGACTTTCAACGGCTACGACGTGGAGCTCGCCGGCGATGGCATCGAGGCGATCGAGAGGGTCGGCACCAACCGGCCCGACGCGGTCATCCTCGACGTGATGATGCCCCGTCGGGACGGGCTCGAGGTGTGCCGGATCCTGCGCAGCAGGGGGGACGACCTGCCGGTGCTCATGCTCACCGCGAGGGACGCCGTCTCCGAGCGGGTCGCGGGTCTGGACGCGGGGGCCGACGACTACCTGCCCAAACCCTTCGCGTTGGAGGAACTCCTCGCCCGCCTGCGGGCTCTGCTGCGTCGTCGCGGCACGGACGCCGAGGAGGTCGACGAGGTGCTGGAGTTCGAGGACCTGCGGATGGATATCGCGACCCGCGAGGTCACCCGCGGCGAGCGCCGGATCCAGCTGACCCGCACCGAGTTCTCCCTGCTCGAGCTCCTCATGCACCACCCACGCCGGGTCCTCACCCGGAGCCACATCCTCGAGGATGTGTGGGGCTACGACTTCCCGACCTCGGGTAACGCTCTCGAGGTCTACATCGGCTACCTACGGCGTAAGACGGAAGGGGAGGGTGAGAGCCGGTTGATCCACACCGTGCGCGGTGTGGGTTACGTGCTGCGCGAGACGCCGTAGTGCCCGCCCGCACGATGCGGACGGGGTCCGCACCGATCTCCCTGCACCAGCGGGTGACGCTGCTGGCGGCGAGCTCGGTGGGTGTCGCGGTGGCCCTCATGGCCGTCGCGGCGTACTTCGTCGTGTCGGGGTCGATGTACAGCGATGTCAACAACCGCCTGCAGCAGCAGGCCGACCAGCTGGTCAACAGCCAACTCGCCTCCGAGTTCGCCCTGCAGTCGCGCAGCACGCTGATCGCACTGCGGGCGTTCAACCCGAACCTGGACGCGCAGATCGTCGCTCCCTCCGGGGTGCGCACCGCGACCGGGGAGCCCTTCCAGATCGGTGGCCCGGAGATCGCGGTCGTGCGCGGCGAGGCCGAGTCGAGCCTGCGTACCTCCGGGGGCAAGCAGATCTACGCGGTCGGGGTCCGAGACGGCTCGACCCTCATCCTGGCCCAGGACCTTAGCCCCACCCGTGCTGCGTTGAACCGTCTGGCGATCGTGCTCACGCTCGTCGGGGCAGCGGGCATCGCCCTGGCCGCGGTGGCCGGGACGGCCGTCGGCCGCACCGGGTTGGCGCCGGTGGCCCGGCTGACCAGGGCCGTGGAACGCATCGCCCGCACCGATGATCTGCGGCCGATCCCCGTGGCCGGTGACGACGAGATCGCCCGCCTGACGAGCAGTTTCAACCAGATGCTCGTCGCGCTGGGGGAGAGCCGGGAGAGACAGGCGCGGCTCGTCGCGGACGCCGGGCACGAACTCAAGACGCCACTGACGAGTCTGCGGACGAACGTCGAGTTGCTCATCGCGGCCAGTCGCCCCGGCGCGCGGACGATCCCCGACGCCGACCGGAACGAACTCGAGGCAGACGTCGTGGGGCAGATCTCGGAACTCAGTCAGCTCGTCGGGGATCTGGTCGAGCTCGCCCGGGAGGACTCCGGGGAGGTCGAGCTGGAGCCGGTGGCCGTCTCCGACGCGGTCGAACGGGCCCTCGAGCGGGTCCGGCGTCGCCGGCACGACGTGGACTTCGACGTCGAGTTGATGCCCTGGTACTCCTTCGGCGACTCGGCCGGGATCGAGCGTGCGGTGCTGAACGTGTGCGACAACGCGGCCAAGTGGAGTCCCACCGGCGGGACGGTGACGGTGCGGATGCGGCCCGTCTCCGACGCGGTCATGGAACTGACGGTCGCCGACCAGGGGCCCGGCATCCCCGAACAGGACCGCGAGCTGGTCTTCGAACGCTTCCATCGCTCGCACGAGGCGCGCGCGATGCCGGGGTCGGGTCTGGGGCTGGCCATCGTCCGACAGGTCACGACCCGACACGGCGGAACCGTCGAGATCAGCGACGCCGAGGGCGGCGGCGCACTGGTGCGGGTGACCATCCCCGGAAGCGAGCAGCCGCCCGGGTGAGTCCCGGGGTGGCGCGCACCGTCTCAGCGGGCACACAGCGCCATCGGGAACCATGGGACTCATGGAGAACGAGAACGAGAACGGCCGGGGCAGGGGCGAACCCGGGTCCCCGGACGAGTGGGCCGGCAGATCGGGTGCCGGTCTCGAAGGACCCGCACACGGACCCTCCGGCCAGAACCCCTACGCCGCCGAGAATCCCTACGGCATGGCCCAGGGGTGGGGTGGAACCGATCGGCCCACCACGGCCTTCCCCGCACAGCACCCCGCACAGCACCCCGCACAGGCGCAGGGGCAGGGGCAGCACCCCGCACAGGGGCAGGGGCAGGGGCAGGCCGGACCGTGGCGACCCGCGGACGCCATGCCCCCCTCGGGCCCGTCGCCCCACCCCGGGGCCGGGCCGGGTGTGGAGCCCGGGACGCCGCAGGGCCAACGGAAGTCGGGCCGGGGCCTGCTCGCGGCCGGCATCGTGGCCGCCATGCTCGTCTCCGGTGGGCTCGGTGGGTGGATCGGTGCGACGGTCGCCGGTGGGTCCGCGGCGGGGTTGTCCTCGCCCATCAGCGCGACCCAGCCCGAGGGGACGGCGCCCGACGGCACCGTCGAGGCGGTGGCGGACAAGGTGCTGCCGAGCGTCGTGTCGATCGACGTGCGTTCCCAGACGGGCCGCGGCGAGGGGTCCGGGGTGGTGCTGACCGCCGACGGCCTCATCATCACCAACAGCCACGTCATCGGCGCAGCTCTCGCCGGGGGCCAGATCCAGGTGCGTTTCGACGACGGCTCCAAGGCTCCCGCGAGCGTCGTCGGCACGGACCCGGCCACCGACATCGCGGTCATCAAGGCGGAGACCTCCCGCCCGCTCACCCCCATCGCCCTGGGCACCTCGGCGACGTTGACCGAGGGACAGGCCGTGGCCGCGGTGGGGTCGCCACTGGGGTTGTCGGGTACCGTCACGACCGGCATCGTCTCCGCGCTGAACCGCCCGGTGCGGGCCGGCGGCGCCCAGTCGGACCAGAGCACGGTGATCGACGCCATCCAGACCGACGCCGCCGTGAACCCGGGCAACTCGGGCGGTGCGCTGGTCAACATGAACGGCGAACTGGTCGGGATCAACTCGGCCATCGCGTCGCTGGGATCGGGCAATTCGGGATCGATCGGCCTGGGCTTCGCCATCCCGGTGGACCAGGCCAGGCGGATCGCCGACCAGCTGATCAAGCAGCAGTACGCGACCCGCGCGGTGCTCGGGGTCTCGGTCAGCGACTCGCCGGAGGGCGACGGCGCGCTGGTGCGTGCCGTCGAGCCGGGGGGACCCGCCGAGCGTGCGGGGATCGAGCAGGGCGCGGTCATCACCGGGGTGGGGGAACGGCTCATCGAGGGCGGCGACGCGCTCGTCGCGGCCATCCGGTCCCAGGCGCCGGGGGACACCGTGACCGTCACCTATGCTTCTCGTGAGGGCGATTCGCCGAACACCGTAGACGTGATGCTGGGAGAGGCCAGATGAGCACCAGATTTGACCCGCGGGCTCTGCCCGGAGGCCGCAAGCTCCCCACCGGTATGGACTTCGACCCCGCGGCCGTCGAGCCGGTCGAGCCGCAGATCGCCGGACGCGCCATGGTCGTGGTGGTGACCGACCGCCTCAACGAGCGGGAGGACTCCATCGGTCCGCTGGTCACGGAGCTCCTCGAGGAGGAGGGGTTCCTCGTCGGTGGTGTCGTGGGCGTGGCGTCGGACGAGGCGGAGGTGCGCAAGGCCCTCGAGACGGCGGTGGTCGGTGGATTCGACTTCGTCGTGACGGTGGGGGGCACCGGGGTCGGTCCCCGGGACATCACGCCCGAGGTCACCGAGGAGATCCTCGACCAGCGACTGCCCGGCATCGCCGAGGCCATCCGGTCGTCGGGTCTCACGGCCGGCGCGGTGGACTCGATCGTCTCGCGCGGTTACGTGGGGGTGTCCGGAAGCACGGTGGTCGCCAACCTCGCGCCGAGCCGCGCGGCCATCCGCGACGGGATGGCGACCCTGTGCCCGCTCGTCTCGTACGTGGTGGCGCAGTTGTCCGCCTTCGACGAACTGTGACGGATCCGCGGCCGGTGGACCGGGCGCGACTCGACGAGGTGTTCGGGGAGATCCTGCCCGAGACGACCTCGGACGAGGCGCGCACCGCGGACAGTCGGATCGACGACGACTGGTGGCGCGATCAGCGTCCGCCGCATCACGGCTGACTCCACGGCGACGCAGCGCCACCTCCGGCAGACGCCGACGCCCCGCCGGCCATGACGGCGCCGACGGGGCGGGGGACGTAGACCGTGGAACGCGGACCGGAGTCGATCAGGCGTTGCTCGACGGGCTGTCCGGCTCGGACGGGTGCGTGAGCGGGCGGCCGGCGAGCAGGTCGCGGATCTCCACGAGGAGGTCGTTGTCCGATGCGGGGGCCTCGATGCCCTTGCGCTTGGCGGCGGCCTCCTTCATCTTGTTCATCGGCCCGACCAGGACGAAGTAGATGATGGCCGCGATCAGCAGGAAGTTGATGATCGCGGTGATGAGCATCCCGAAGTCCATGACCGTCTCGGGATTGCCGTCCAGGAGCTGGACGGCGAACCCGATCTCGCGGTCCCCACCGAGCAGCGCGATCAGCGGGTTGATGATCGCGCTGGTGAACGCGTCGACGATGGAGGCGAACGCGGTGCCGATCACGACGGCGACCGCCAGATCGATCACGTTGCCCTGCATGATGAATTCCTTGAAACCCTTGAGCATTCGTGGCGCCCCTTTCCCAGACGGGTCTTCTCACCGGATCCGGTGACGATACCAGCCGGCCGTGCCGCTTCAGGGCATCTCAACCGTGGACCACGACCGCCAGCGGGGTCCCGGCGGCCGTCGCGGCGAGGCGGGCGGCGTCGGCCGCGGGGACCTCGACGAGGAGGGATCGCGCGCCCGACCGTCCCACGGGGGCGTCCCGTACCCGGGCGGCGTGGGCGACGAGCGCGGGCGGTTGCCCCGGGGCGAGTTCGGTGGTGCCGACGAGATCGACCAGGTCGCCGGGCCGGAGCAGATCGGCCACGGTCGGGTCGGCGAGCGGGACGGGCACCACCCGGACCGGCCCGCGAGCGGGATCGTCGCCGGGTCCCGCGGCGGCGGCCGGGGCGGTGGGGTCCGCCGGGTCCGGGGCACCGGATCGGTCCACGAACGGTGCGGCCACCACTAGCGCGGCCGCGAGCCCGATCCGAACCGCGCGGCGCCGCCGCCACCGCCCGGGTGTGGTCACCGAGGCGATGGTGCGGCGCATGGGGTCCCCCGTCGGTCGGTGCGCTCGACTCGAGCGCCGGGTCGGTGGGCGCCGGGCGGGCCGGTGCCGTTCGATCAGACCGTAGCGGCGCGGCGGGGCGGCCATGCCGCTCCGGGCGCGCGGAGGTGCGACGCCTGTGGAGACGGCCGGGGGTGTGGATAACCGCGCGGGGAGAACTGGCGGGCGGTGCCCCGGCCGTGGGCGGCGGTGACGCGGCCGGTGACGACGGCGGTGCCGGTGACGACGGTGCCGGTTACGACGACGAGGTCGACGACCCCGAGGAGGAGCCCGAGCCGGTGGATGCGCCGGAGCCGGAGCCCGAGCCGGATCCCGAGGAGCCGGACGTCGAGGAGCTACTGTCCGACGAGCCGGAGCCCGAGGAACCGCTGCCGGACGAACTGCCGCCCGATCCCTTGCCGGCCGATCCCTTGCCGGCCGAGCCGCTGTCGCCGGAGGCCCGGCTGTCGGTGCGGTAGAAGCCGGAGCCCTTGAAGACGACGCCGACCGTGTTGAAGAGCTTGCGCAGCGTGCCGTCGCACCGGGGGCAGACCGTCAGCGAGTCCTCGTCGAAGGACTGCTGGATGTCGAAGGCGACGTCGCAGTCGCGGCACCGGTAGGAGTAGGTGGGCATCGGGCCTCCCGAGGAGTATCGGATAACGCCTTGGCACTCTACTCCGGCGAGTGCCAAGTTCCGAAGTCGAGAACCGCCTCCGGGGTGATGACGCCGTCGACCGGCCGGTCGTGTGGCTCGGCGGGGACGTGGTCGACGACGTTCTCGGAGTCCAGCAGCGCGAGCATCCTCGTGCGCGGGCCGGTCAACGCGAGGGACCGATCGTAGTAGCCACCGCCCCGGCCGAGCCGGTTCCCGGACCGGTCCACGGCGACGGCGGGGACGAGGACGAGATCGGCACCCGAGATGAACTCCGGCCCGGCGGGCGGGGCCGACGGGACGGGGATGCCGAACCGTCCCGGGACCAGGTCCGCCGGCCCCGCGTACGCCGCCCACTGCAACGGGCCGACCACCGGCGAAACCGGCAGGAACACCCGCGCACCGCACCGGGTGAGTTCCTCGGCCAGACCCCGTCCGCCGGCCTCGTCGTCGTCGGGGACGTACGCGCAGACCACCATCCCGGCGGTGACGACGCCCCCCAGGCGCCCGAGGATCCTCCGGTCGCGTTCGGCGCGCACCGGCGCCGGCACCGCGGCCCGGCGATCGAGGGCCTCGCGGCGCAACCGCGTCTTGGCGACCGAGAGGGCGACGGTCTCGTCGGTACGATCGGGCCGGTCGGACTGCATGACCCCAGTCTGCCGCGCGTGGCGCCACCCCGAGGGGGCGGGTGCGAGGTCTAAGGTGGTCGCCATGACGTCCAGTACCTCTGTCGACCCGCAGTTCCGGACCGCCGTCGTGCCGGCGGCCGGCCTGGGGACCAGGTTCCTGCCCGCCACCAAGACGGTGCCCAAGGAACTGCTACCGGTCGTGGACACCCCGGGCATCGAGCTCATCGCCGAGGAGGCCACCGAGGCCGGCGCCGGCCGACTCGCGATCGTCACCTCCGAGCGCAAGGTCGGCGTGATGGCGCACTTCTCCGAGGACCAGGTCCTCGAGGACACGCTGTCCGACCGCGGCAAGGACGTCCTGCTGCACAAGGTCCAGCGCGCCCCCGGGCTCATCGAGGTCGTGGACGTGCGCCAGGACGAGCCGCTGGGGCTCGGTCACGCGGTCGCGCAGGTGGAGTCGGTGCTCGGCGACGAGGAGAAGGCGGTGGCCGTGCTGCTGCCGGACGACCTCGTCCTGCCGTTCGGGATCCTCGGCCGGATGTCGGCGGTCCGCGCGGCCCGCGGCGGCAGCGTGCTGTGCGCGTTCGAGGTGGATCCGGAGGACGTGTCGTCCTACGGCGTGTTCCGGGTCGAGGACACCGATGACCCGTCGGTGAAGAAGGTGCTCGGCATGGTCGAGAAGCCCGCCGCCGAGGACGCTCCGTCCAACCTCGCCGCGGCCGGGCGGTACGTGCTCGACCGGGCGATCTTCGACGCGCTGCGCCGGATCGAGCCGGGTGCCGGAGGCGAGCTCCAGCTCACCGACGCGATCGACCTGCTCATCGGCGAGGGACACCCCGTGCACGTGGTGGTCCACGACGGTACGCGGCACGACCTGGGCAACCCGGGCGGCTACATCAAGGCCTGCGTGGACTTCGCGCTGGACAACCCGGCGTACGCGGACGATCTCCGCGAGTGGCTCTCGGACCGACTGGGTTCCTGACGAGCACCGTAGGTGAGGCGGGCCCGCTCGGCGGGCGGTGACTGGTACGGGAAGGGGACACTGGGTGCGCTCCGTCGAGGAACAGCTGGCGCTGGTGACGGCGGCCGCGGTCGCCCCGCGCCCGGTCCGTGTGGCGATCTCCGAGGCGCAAGGCTTGTTGTGCGCCGAGGAGGTCGTGGCGGAACGGCCGCTGCCGGCGTTCGACCAGGCCGCCATCGACGGGTACGCGGTGCGCAGCGTCGACGTGCGCGCCGGCGGGTCCACCGCCCAGGGCGGGGACGGTCCGGCCGGACCGGCGACACTGCCCGTGGTCGGTCAGATCACCGCCGGATCCCGCCAGCCGACCCGCCTCCAGCCCGGCCAGACCGTCCGGGTGGACACCGGCGCGCCGTTGCCCACGCTCGCGGACGCGGTCCTGCCGATCGGATGGGCCACCGCCGACGGGCGTCACATCACCCCCTCCCGCGCCGTCCGCACCGGGGACTACGTCCGACGGGTCGGCGACGACGTGCAGCCCGGGGACGTGGCGGTGCGCGCGGGCAGCATCATCGGACCGGCGCAGGTCGGCCTGCTCGCCTCGGTCGGGCGCGCGAAGGTATTGGTGCACCCCAAGCCACGGATGGCGGTCATCTCCGTCGGCGACGAACTCGTCGACGTCGACGGCCGGCCCGGCACCGGACAGGTCTACGACGTCAACTCCTACGCCCTCACCGCGGCCGGCCGGGACGCCGGCGCCGACGTCCACCGCGTGGGCATCGCCAGTACCGAACCGTCCCGCCTGCGCGAGGTCCTCGAGGGTCAACTCGTGCGCAGCGAGCTCGTCGTGGTCTCGGGCGCCGCCGGCGGTGAGGCGACCACCCGCATCCGCCAGGTCATGGCCGAGCTCGGCCAGATCGAGGTCAACCGGGTGGCGATGCATCCCGGGTCGGTCCAGGGGTTCGGGCGGCTCGGACGCGACGAGGTCCCCACCTTCCTCCTGCCGTCCAACCCGGTGAGCGCCCTGGTGGTCTTCGAGATCATGGTCCGCCCACTCATCCGGATCGCCCTCGGCAAGCGCCAGCCCATGCGCCGCACCGTCCGCGCACGGACCGTCGCGCCGATCTCGTCGGTCGAGGGTCGGCGCGGCTACCTGCGCGGACAACTGATGCGCGACACCGACACCGGCGAGTACCTGGTCCGCGCCCTCGGCGGCGCCCAGGGGTCGTCCACCCACCTGCTGGCCTCGCTGGCGGAGGCGAACTGCCTCGTCGTGATCGACCCCGGCGTCACCGCGGTGCGTACGGGTGACGAGGTCGACGTGATGTTCCTCGCCCAGCGCGGGTGACCGGGCCGGCGACGTGAGCGGACCGTGGAGCGCGTTCGCCGCCGACACGGTGACCCGCCCCGGGTGGCCGATCGAGGCCGGGCCGGTGCGGGTGCGCGCAGGGGTCGTGACCCTGCGCCCGGTCCGCCGCCGCGACGCCCGGGACTGGGCGGCGCTGCGGTTGTTCGAGCGGGACCACCTCGAACCGTGGGAGCCCACCGTTGAGGGGAGCTGGCACGAGAACAACTCCGCGCGCGCCTGGCCCCCCATCCACGCCCAGCTCAAGCGTTACGCCCGCGCCGGCGCTAGCCTGCCCGCCGCCATCGAGTTGGACGGCCGCTTCTGCGGGCAGCTCACCGTGGGCGGGATCGTCCGCGGCGCGCTGCACTCCGGCTGGATCGGCTACTGGGTGGGGCGACCCTTCCTCGGTGGCGGGGTGGCCACCGCCGCCCTGGCGCTGGGTGTCGACCACGCGTTGGGTCCGGGAGCACTGCACCGGGTCGACGCCACCGTCCGGCCGGAGAACACCGCCAGCCGCGTGGTGCTGGACCGGTGCGGTTTCCGCGAGGAGGGGCTGCTGCGGCGCTACCTCCACGTCGACGGGGCGTGGCGCGATCATCTCCTGGTGGCACGGACCCGCGAGGAGCACGGCCGGGGCGCCGTCGCGGCTCTGGTGCAGGCGGGTCTGGCGCGACGCGCGTGACCGCGCGTCTGAGTATGTCCTGAGCATCGTGACCTGCGGCGCGCCGTCACCGGACGGGGCTCGGGCCCCGATACGGTTGGGACCTCACCACGACGTCCCGTGTCGGGGTAGACGCTCGAGGAGGCCTGATCGATGTCGAGCTCGCTGCTGATCATCCTGCTGGTGGTGGTCTGGCTGTTCGTCCTCGCGCCGATGCTCATCCGGTCGCGGAATCCCATCCGCCGCACCGGTGACGCACTGGCCCAGACGCGCACGCTCTACTCCGGCGGTTCCGGCCGACTGGTACCCAGTCGTGGCCGTGCCGCCGCCGACCCGGTCCAGGCCGAGGACGAGGACTCCCTTTTCGGTCTGCCCTCCGGGGCGGGCGCGACGGACGCCGAGTTGCTCGACACCGAGACGTGGGAGCACCTGCTCGAGCAGACCCTGCGCCGTGAGGCCGCCGGCCGTCGGGGCGAGGCCGTCCGCCGGGCGATGGAGGAGCGGCTCGCCGCGGTGGCCGGGGACCCGGCCGCCGAGGAGGTCACCTCCGAGATCCCGGCTGTCCCCGTTGTCGACGAGCACGACCCGGCCAGGGCGGTCGCAGGGGTGGACGAGCGGTCCGCCTCGGCCGTGGGCGCCCGGGTCGGCGACCTCCGCTCGAACGGCGTGGGCGCGGCGGCCGCGGACTCGGACGTGTCGGGCGCAGAGGCGGACGACGAGACCCGGCGACCGGTGGTCGTCGACGGCGAGCTCGTCGAGGGCACGGCGGGGGGGCGGACCGCGGCTCGGACCGATCACGCCGAGGACGCCGCGGGCATCGACGAGGAGGCCGTGCTCACCCATCGTGGGCGCCGACGCCCGGCCGAGCCCGAGGTCGAGCTCACCGACGCCGATCTGAGCTTCGCCGAGCGGCGTCGCGGGCGCGGGGCCTACGACCCGATGGCGGACCGCGAGGCCGCCGAGCAGCGGGCCCACGCGCGCCAGCGCACCGTGCTCATCCTCGTGGCGTTGTCCGTCGTCACCGTGATCGCCGCGCTGCTCACCGTGCCCGCCGTCTGGTGGTTCGCGGGTGGCTCGGTACTGCTGCTCGCCGCCTACCTGACCTACCTGCGCCGCCAGGTCAAGCTCGAGGAGAGCCTGCGCCGGCGCCGCGTGGAGAGGATGCGTCGCGCCCGGCTCGGTGTGGAGTCCCGCGAGGACGACGAGCTGTCCGTGGTGCCGCCCCGCCTGCGGCGTCCCGGTGCGGTCGTGCTGGAGATCGACGACGAGGACCCGGCGTTCGACGTCCTCGATACGTTCGACGATCATCTGGACTCCGACCCCGGGCACCACGATCACCGGCGTCGGCAGCACGCACCGCTGCGGCGCGCGGTGGGCTGATCGGCGGCCCGGTTTGGTCGGGGGACCGACCATCCTGGTAAGGTATTCCACGCTGCTCGAGAGGGCGGCAGCGTCGCCCGCGAGGGTGACATCGTCGCCCGCGAGGGTGACATCGTCGCCCGCCAGGGCGGCGAGGGGCTATAGCGCAGTTGGTAGCGCGTCTCGTTCGCATCGAGAAGGTCAGGGGTTCGATTCCCCTTAGCTCCACCCAAGGACTACGAGTTCTCAAGGCCGTTTCCGCGCAAGCGGGGACGGCCTTTCCGCTTTGTGGTGAGTTGGCGCTGTGGTGAGTTGGCGCTGTGGTGAGCTGGGGCAGTGGCCGTTCACTCCTTCACGATCGTCGAGCGCTTCTCGGCCGAGCCCGGTGACGTGCTCTCCCTCGCCTCCGACGCCGCGCGGTGGCAGGAGTGGGCGCCTGCGCTGTTGCGCGGGCTCGGCCGACGTCACCCCGGCGCCGTCACCGTGCGCGCCCTGCCAGGCGGTGGTGGCGAGCTCGAGTGGGAGTGCTCCATCCGGACGTCCGATCGGGTCGTCGGCACGGTCGTCGCCCGTGTCATCGCGGCGCTCGTCGCCCTGCTGGCGCGTCGTCTGGTCACCGAGGCCGACCGTCGGATCACGCTCACCCGCCGGCCGAGCCTCCCGGCACGCCTCCAACGCCTCGGCCTGCAGCTGGTCATCCGCCCCGTGCTGACCGTCGCACCGTTCGACCGGAGGTGGATCCGGGCGATGCGCGCGGTGGCCACGGGCGCGTCGCGGGCCACGGGATCCCGCCGGGTGGCCCGACCGGCCGACGGTGCTCCCGTCCCCGGGCTCTGGATCGACGGGCCGGCGGATGCCCCGGGGCTGCTCGTGTTGCACGGTGGTGGCTATGTCGCCGGCTCAGCGGACACGCACGCCACCATGGCGACCACGCTCGCCCGGCTGTCCGGATCGACCGCCTACGTCCCCGACTACCGACTCGCGCCCGAGCACCGGTACCCGGCCGCCCTCGACGACGCCGAGGTGGCGTTCCGTCATCTCGCCGAGCGTGTCGGTGGCGCAGCGCGCGTCGCCGTCGCCGGGGACTCCGCGGGCGGCGCCCTCGCCCTCGGGCTGCTCGACCGCCTCCGCCGCAGTGGGGAGCGTCCGGCCGCCCTGGCGTTGGTCAGCCCCTGGGTCGACCTGGCCGGGCGCACCGGCCCGGGGCGGCAGGCCGGCGCGGCCCGGTGGAGTGGCGCGTTCGACCCGCGCACGCCGCCGAGGCTGGCCCGCGCCTGTCGCGACGCCTATGCCGGGAACGTCCCGGTCGACGACCCGGGGGTCTCACCCGCCCGGCGCCCCCTCGACGCGTCGGCGCCACCGACCGCGATCGTGTGCGGCGGCGACGACTTCGTGGTCGACGACGTCCGCCGCTTCGTCGAGGCCAGTCGCTCGCGTGGCGCGACGATCGACCTGAGGGTCTGGCCCGGGATGATCCATTGCTTTCCGGTCGTGGCGGGCACCCCGGAGGGCGCCTCAGCGCTGGCCGTGCTCGCGGTCCACATCGGGAGCGCGGTCGGCGGTGCCTCGGATCCCCGACGGGAGGACTGATGGGATCGGGGATCGTGACGACCGCCTGCGGCGTATCGCTCGTGGAGATCGGTGCGGGCGTCTGAAGCGGGTAAGGCCAACCTATGGTCTGCAGGTGGCGGGCGGTAGCGCCGCCCGGCGTAGGGTGCCTGCGGCGAATCACGACAAATGCGCTGGCCAGACAGGGGACGGGGCGGGTGGAACAGGTTATAGTTCTGCTCATGAGTCTCGCGCCCGGAACACCCGCACCCGATGTCTTCAGCCCCGGCAAGATCGGCAACGTGACGCTGCGCAACCGCATCGTCAAGGCCGCGACCTTCGAGGGGCGCTGTCCCAAGGGGCGCATCACCGACGAGCTCATCGAGTTCCACGCCGAGTACGCGCGCGGCGGCGTGGGCATGACGACCGTGGCCTACCTCGCGACCTCCCCCGAGGGCCGCACCGACAAGCACCAATACCACTGGGGAATGGACGACGGTGGCATGCTGCGCAAGCTCACCGACGCCGTGCACGCCGAGGGCGCCGCGATCTCCGCCCAGGTCGGTCACGCCGGGGCCGTCGCCAACGGGTCGTCCAACGGGCTGCCCCCGCTCGGGCCGTCCCGGATCCCGGCGCCCACCGGCCTGGCGATCACCAAGGCGTGCACGGAGGCGGACATCGACCGGATCGTGTCCGACCACGTCCGCGCCGCCCGCGGTGCGTATGAGGCCGGTTTCGACGCCATCGAGGTGCACTTCGGTCACAACTACCTCGTCAGCGAGTTCCTCAGCCCCAAGCTCAACCGGCGCAAGGATTCCTACGGCGGATCGCTGGAGAACCGCGCCCGCTTCGCCCGCCGCATCGGCCGCGCCATCCGCGACGCCATGGGCGACAAGATCGCGGTGACGATCAAACTCAACATGGACGACGGCGTGCCCGGTGGGTTCTGGATCGACGAGGCCCGCCAGGTCGCCCAGTGGCTCGAGCAGGACGGCTCCGCCGACGCGCTGGTGATGACAGTCGGCAGCTCCCTGCTCAACCCCATCTACCTGTTCAAGGGCGCCGCGCCCCTGGAGGAGTTCGCCGCCACCCAGCCCGCGGTGATCAAGATGGGCATGAAGGTCGTGGGTCCGAAGATGTTCAAGGAGTACCCGTACACCGACGCGTACATGTTCGACGACGCCCGGCAGATCCGCGAGGCCGTGGACCTGCCGATGATGCTGCTCGGCGGGATCGTCGACCGGCCGTCCATCGACAAGGCGATGGGGGCCGGTTTCGAGTTCGTCGCCATGGGCCGAGGCCTGCTGCGTGAGCCCGACCTACCCAACAAGCTCAAGGAGGACGACCGGCGTCGGTCGCTCTGCGTGCACTGCAACCGCTGTATGGCCACCATCTACAGCGGCAGCCGCTGCGTGCTGCGCGAGTACGTCCCGCCGATCCCCGCCCGCGGCGGCCACGACACCCTCCAGGCGACGAGCCCCACGCCACCCGTGTAGAGCGGACGCGCCCGCCCGTCCCCGCCTCACGTGCCCCGTCGGGCCGCTACGGTGATCACATCGGGTGGCCCGCCGCTTTTCGATCCGGGCCCGGACGTGGGGGAGTAGATGTCGAGGCGACGGATCAAGAACTACCGGGGCAGGGTCTGCGTGGTGACCGGCGCGGCCAGCGGGATCGGTCGCGCGGCGGCCCTCCGGCTCGCGGATGAGGGCGCCCGCTTGGTGCTCACCGACCTCAACGCCGAGGGGCTGGCCTCCGCCGAGCAGGCCTGCCGGGACGCCGGTGCGCCCGTGCTCGTGGCCGAGGCGCTCGATCTCACCGACCACGAGGCCGTGATGGCGTTCGGGGAGCGCGTCGTGGCCGACAGCGGTGCGCCCGACGCGATCTTCCACGTGGCCGGCAACTCGGCCTGGGGCCGCCCGGATCTGCTCGAGCACCGGATCTGGCGGTCGATGGTCGAGGTCAATCTCATGGGCACCATCCACGTGGTGGAGGCGTTCGTGCCCGCGATGATGACCGCCCGCAAGCCCGCCGCGCTCGTCCTGGTCTCGTCCGCCGCCGGTCTGCTCGGCCTGCCGTGGCACGCCGCCTACAGTGCCGCCAAGTTCGGGATCCGCGGCGTCGCCGAGGTCCTGCGTTTCGACCTGGCGCCGTACGACATCGGTGTGCACCTCGTCTGCCCCGGCGGCGTCGACACCCCGCTCGTGGAGACCGTCGAGATCGCGGGCGTCGACAGGTCCGATCCCGAGGTGGCCAGGACCGTCGACCAGTTCCGGCGCCACGCGGTCACCCCGGACCAGGCCGCCGAGAAGATGCTCGAGGGCGTGCGCAAGGGGCGCTACCTCGTCTACACCTCCCCGGACGTCCGCGTCGGCTTCGCGGCGCAGAAGTTCGCCCCGCCGTTGTACCGGCTCGCGATGATGGCCCTCCACCGTCGGCTCGCCAAGGCCGGCCGGGGCATCCTCCCGTGAGGGGGATGGAGACCCTCCGGGACGCCGCGATCCTCCTGGCCCGTGTCGGGCTCGGGGTGGTGTTCGCGGCCCACGGATGGCAGAAGTTCTTCACCCTCGGCCTGGGCCGGGTGGCCGAGCAGTTCTCGAGCTACGGCATCCTGCAGCCGGCCGTCACCGCCGCGATCGTCGCCGGAGTGGAGTTGGTGGCCGGGGCCGCCCTCATCGCCGGGCTCCTCACCCCACTCGCGGGCATCCTGCTCGGCGTGGATATGGCCGGCGCGTTCTACTTCGTCCACGCGACCAACGGCCCGTTCATCACGCAGAACGGCTGGGAACTCGTGGTGGCGCTCGGGGTGGGGGCGCTGCTCGTGGCGGCGGTCGGCGCCGGCCGGTTCAGCATCGACAGGGTGCTGGGCGGCTAGCGCCGACCGGGCGGGGACGGCTGTCGCCGCCCTGGCCTCACCCCGAGGCCATCGCGCGCATCGCGGACACCGGGAGGCCGTCCGGGTACGGGGCGTCGATGCCGGCCTCGTCGAAGGCGTTGCGGATGCGGCGCCGCAGCTCCCGCTCGGTGGCCCACTGGGTGTTGGCCTGCGTCACCGCGGTCATCCGCAGGGACCAGAAGTCCGCGTCCAGCGCGTTCACGCCCTGGAGCTCCGGGCCCGAGATGAGGTTCGAGGCGATCGGCTCCTCGGCCGCCGCCTGCCTGGCGGTCTCGATGGCCACGGTGCACGCCCGGTCGACGTCGGCGGTGTAGGACACGGGGATCTCGAGGAACGCCACGCCGAAGTCCTGGCTGTAGTTGCCGACGCGCTGGATGTCGCCGTTGCGGCAGTACCAGAGCGTCCCGTGCAGGTCCCGCAGTGAGGTGACGCGCAGTCCCACGTGCTCGACCGTGCCCTCGGCCTCGCCCAGGTCGACCCAGTCACCGACGCCGTACTGGTCCTCGAAGAGCATGAACAGACCGGAGAGGAAGTCCCGGACGAGGGCCTGGGCGCCGAAGCCCAGCGCGACGCCGACGATCCCGGCGGACGCGATGAAGGGCGCCACGTTGACGCCGACGATGGCCAGGGTCTGCAGCACCACCCACACGAGCACGGCGAACGAGACGATCGACTTGAGCACCGACCCGATGGTGGCCATCCGCTGTGCCCGCCGTTCCGCGCGTCGATGCTCGGTCCGCACGTGCTCCGCGGAGCGTCGTCGACTGTTCTTCTTCAGACTCGCGGCGGTGAGACCGCCACTCTCGTCGGCGGTGACCTCACCGCGGTCGCCGTCGGGGTCGAGTTCGACCGTGTGCGCGCCGGCGCGCCGGTCGGCCCGTTCCTGTCGGCGGCGCCGCCACGAGGACGGGGACGCGTTCTTCGACGGGGCGGTGATCCGGTCGATGCCCCGGTGGAGCACCCACCGCACCAGCAGCGCCAGCACGAGGTACAGGGCGATCATGGCCGGCTTCTCGACCAGCCACTGTTGGGTCACGTCGCTCATCGGGAGATCGGCGAAGGGAAGGGATAGCTCGTTCACTGCCGCGACGGTACTGACCGCACACCGTCGGCGACACCTCGTCCCCGGCCGCGGGGCGGGGGGATCAGGCTGCGCCAAGCCGGTGATAAGCGAGCGCTCAGCGGCCGGGCTCAGTACGGGTCGGGTCCGCGCGTGGTCGACCGCGCTAGCGCCAGGACGGCAGCCAGAGCTGGTGGCTCCACTCGGTCTGGGTGATGGGCATCCCCGAGAGGATGGGCAGCGCATAGATGAAGTTCACCGCGACCAGCGCCAGGTACAGGCTGACGATCGCGCGGCCGATGAGCTGCCGCCGGGGGGAGTCGGTGGCCCTGCCGGCGATCTCGCCCAACACCAGCGCGATGATCATGACGAAGAACGGCGCCATGACCGAGGCGTAGAAGAAATACATCTGGCGGTCGTGCTGGAAGAACCACGGCAGGTAGCCGGCCATGTAGCCCACCAGTGGGAACGCGTAGCGGCCGTCGCGGCAGATGACGGCGCGCCAGAACGCCCACGCCAGGACGGGGATGGCCAGCCACCAGATGGCGGGCGTGCCCAGGAGCATGATCGCGCGCACGCACGAGGTCTCCCCGCAGCCGGCGATGCCCTCGCCCTGCTCGACGTAGTAGAGCATCGGCCGCAGACTCATGGGCCAGGTCCACGGTTTGGACTCCCAGGGGTGTCGGTTCCCGGCGGAGGTGGTCAGCGTGGAGTGGAAGTCCAGGACCGACGACTGGTAGTACAGCCACGACTGCACCGCGTCGGGCAGCCAGTTGTCCTCGACCTCGTCGCCCACGACGTGCCGGTACACGGAGTTCTCGTTCGCGAACCAGGGCAGCCAGGTGAACATGTGCAGGATCGCCGGCCAGAGGACGAGGGTGAGGAAGGCCGGCACCGCGTCGCGTAGCAGTGCGCCCGCGATTGGGCGCTGGACCCCGTAGCGGCTGCGCAGGGCCCAGTCCCACGCCACGGTCATCAGACCGAAGAAGGCGATGAAGTACAGGCCGGACCACTTGACCCCCAGTGCGAGGCCCAGCATGACGCCGGCGGCGAAGCGCCACCAGCGGAATCCCAGTCGCGGTCCCAGGCTCGACAGGTGGAGCCTGCCCTCGAGGGCGGCCCGATGCATGCGGGCGCGCATCCGGTCGCGGTCCACCAGCAGGGCGCCGGCGGCCGCGACGACGAAGAGCACCTGGTAGATGTCCAGCATGCCGATTCGAGAGGTCACGAAGCTGACGCCGTCGAGGCACAGCAGCAGCCCGGCGACGAGGCCGAGCTGGGTGGACCGGGTCAGGCGCCGGGTGATGCGCATGACCATGAGCACCACGAGCACCCCGGCCAGAGCCGCGGTGAACCGCCAGCCCAGGGGCGAGTAGTCGAAGAGCATGCCGCCGATGGACTGGATCTGCTTGGCGACGGGCGGGTGGACGACCAGGCCGTAGGCGGGGTTCTCCTCGATGCCGAGTTGGGCGACGTTGTACGACTGCGGTGCGTAGTGCTTCTCGTCGAAGACCGGGGTGCCCTTGTCCGTGGCCGAGGTCAGGCCCCAGAAGCGGGAGAGGAACGCCAGGACCAGGATGGCGCCGGTGGCGATCAGGTCGCGGGTCGTGTCGACCGGACCGGTGTCGGGGGCGGGCAGCGGGCGTCCTGGTGAGCGCACGCCGATGGTCGAGGTCACAGGCAGAGCATAGTGGGGGCCGAGCGCCGGGCGGGGATGCGCCCGGCCACCGATAGGGTGGTCGTCATGACGTCCGGACGTGTCGTGTTGGCGGCCACCCCCATCGGGAACCCGGCTGACGCCTCGGACCGGCTGCGGCAGGTCCTGGCGACCGCCGACATCGTGGCCGCGGAGGACACCCGCCGGCTGCGTTCCCTCTCGACGGCTCTCGGGGTGACCATCGGGGGCCGGGTGATGAGTTTCTTCGAGCACAACGAGGCCGGTCGCGTGCCCCAGTTGGTCGAGCGGGTCCGCGCCGGGGACGTGGTGGCGGTGGTGACCGACGCCGGGATGCCGGCGGTGTCGGACCCGGGGTACTCGCTGGTCGTGGCGTGCATCGAGGCCGGGCTCCCGGTGACGTGTCTGCCGGGACCGTCGGCGGTCACCACGGCGTTGGTGCTCAGCGGGCTGCCGGTCGACCGCTTCTGCTTCGACGGGTTCCCGCCGCGGCGCCCGGGCCGACGCCGGACGTGGTTGGCCCGGCTGGCGGCGGAGGAGCGCACCTGTGTGTTCTTCGAGTCCCCGCACCGCCTGGCCGACACGCTCGCCGAGGCGGCGCAGGTCCTGGGCGCCGATCGCCGGGCGGCGGTGTGCCGGGAGTTGACCAAGACCTACGAGGAGGTCCTGCGCGGCACCCTGGGTGAGCTGGCCGAGCGGACCGCCCGCGGCGTGCTGGGGGAGATCGTCGTGGTGGTCGAGGGTGCCGACGCCGCCGGGTCGACCGCCACCCTCGAGGACCTCGTGGAGATCGTCGAGGAGCGGGTCGAGGCGGGGGAGCGGCTCAAGGACGCCTGCGCCGCCGTGGCCGAGGGGTCGGCGGTGACCAAGCGGGACCTCTACCAGGCCGTGCTCGACTCACGCGCCTGAGGGGGCGCGGCGGCTCAGAGCCAGGGCGCGGGACCGCCGCCCCAGGTGAACGCCGCCTTGTGCACGCATTCGTCCCATTCGGCGTCCGGGTCGGAGTCGATGGTGATCCCGCCGCCCACCCCGAGTTCGCAGCGGCCGTCCGGCGCCACCTCGAGGGTGCGGATGGCCACCGCCAGGTCGAGGGTGTCGGCGGTCGCGAACCCGTAGGTGCCGCAGTGCAGGCCGCGGGACCGCGGCTCCCAGCCGGCGATGAGTTCCCGGGCACGCTGCTTGGGGGTCCCGGTGACCGAGGCGGGTGGGAAGGTGGCGGCCACGAGGGCGTCGTGGTCCACCGAGGTGCGCGCCGTGACGGTGGAGACCAGATGGTGGACGCCGGGCGCGGGACGGACGGCGAGCAGGTCGGACACCCTCACCGAGCCCACGTCCGCCACTCGTCCGAGGTCGTTGCGCGCGAGGTCGACGATCATGATGTTCTCCGCGACGTCCTTGGCGGAGGCGAGGAGTTCGGCGGGGTCGCGGTCGGCGGGCACCGTGCCCTTGATGGGGCTGGTGCGGACGTCGTCGCCGGTGCGTACGAGGAACTCCTCGGGGGAGAAGGCCAGCACCGCGCCCCACTCGCCCTCGAGGTACGCCGACCGCGCGGCGGGGGCGCGGCGGGCCAGGGAGAGGAAGGTCTCGAGCGGGTCCGCGCGGAGCCTGCCGTCGAGGCGGGTGCTCAGGCAGGTCTGGTAGACCTCGCCGGCGCGGATCGCCTCGAGGCAGTCCACCACGGCACGTCTGTGCGCGCGACGGTCGGGGGCGGCCCAGGTGAGGGGGATGCCCACCTCGTCGTCGTCGCCATCGTCCCCGTCGTCACCGGCGCCCCCGGATGACGGCGGCCCGTACCGTCGGACCACCTCGTGCGGGTCGGGGGCGGTGCCGTCGCCCCGCCACCGGCCGTCGGGGGCGAGCGTGAGCCTGCCGGTGGCCGTGCCGCGGACCGCCGCGGGCAGGAGGGGGGCGTCGTCCGGTACGTGGTCGGGGAAGGAGCGGAACCCGACGACGACGAGGTCGCCGGCCACCGAGAAGACCTGCTCGGGCCGGGTCGGCCGCAGGTCCACGGACGGGATGATCACCGCCGGGGAGCCGCACCAGTCGCCGAGGAACGCCGCCGGGGGACCGATCCCGAGGGCCCGCGACCGCTCGTGGAGGGCGCGGAGGAGCGCCGGCACGGCGGGGGTGGAATCGGGCACCGTCCGATCGTGCCACCCCGGGGCGTCGAATCCACGCCGGGGACTGATAAGCGTTTTAATATCTTGCGCTCACCTTGGATTGTTGACAGGGTTCGACGTATGCCTAAGTCACGAGAGAAAGCTTTCGACGCGTCGAATGACGGCCCAGAGGACCCTGTGCGCGGGCCCCGTCCGGGCGTCGACTTCACGGTCCTCGTGCCCACCACGATCATCGCTCTCATCGTGGTGATCTGGGGCGCCATGTACACCACTTCGTTCGAGAACGCCGCCGGTGAGGCGTTCTCGTTGGTGGTGGACACGGTGGGGTGGCTGTTCATCCTCGTCTCGACCACGGTCGTGGTCTACGCGATCTACCTGGCTCTGTCCCGGTTCGGCGGCATCCGCCTGGGCGGCGACGACGAGAAGCCGGAATTCTCCACGCGGTCGTGGATCGCCATGATGTTCGCCGCGGGTATGGGCATCGGGCTGATGTTCTACGGAGTGTCCGAGCCGCTCACCCACTTCCAGGAGCCGCCGCCGGGGCAGGAGCAGCAGTACGACGTGGCCATGGCCACGACGACCTTCCACTGGACCCTGCACCCGTGGTCGATGTACGCGATCGTCGGGCTCGCGCTCGCGCTGGCCGCCTACCGCTTCAAGCGCGGCCACCTCATCTCCCAGGCGTTCGTTCCGCTCATCGGCGAGAAGCGGGCCGCGGGATGGATCGGCAAGGTCCTCGACATCGCGACCGTCGTCGCGACCATCTTCGGCACCGCGGCCTCGCTCGGCCTGGGTGCGCTGCAGATCCGGGCCGGGCTCAACGAGACCGGCGCGATCAGCGGTGGCGGCATCGCCCTGGTCGTGGGCGTCATCGTGGTCCTGGGCCTGGTGTTCCTCGCCTCGGCAGCCTCCGGGATCAGCCGCGGTATCCAGCTGCTGTCGAACATCAACCTCATCCTGGCGGTGTCGCTCGCGCTGTTCGTGGCGATCTTCTCCGGCGCCCTGTTCTTCATGCTCGACCTCATCCCCACCACGATCGGCACCTACTTCTCCGACTTCTTCGACATGGCCTCGCGTACCGCGGTGAGCGAGAACGGTGAGGCCGCCGAGTGGCTCTCCGGGTGGACGGTCTTCTACTGGGCGTGGTGGATCTCCTGGTCGCCGTTTGTTGGCATGTTCCTGGCCCGTATCAGCCGTGGGCGCACCGTTCGCGAGTTCATCATCGGCGTGGTCCTGATCCCCAGCACCCTGTCGGTGGTCTGGTTCTCCATCTTCGGCGGCTTCGCCCTCTACCTCGAGGAGGCCGGACGCAGCGTCTTCGGCGACGGGTCGCTCGAGCCGCAACTGTTCAACCTGCTCCGCGAGCTGCCGCTCGCGCCCGTACTCATGGTGGTGGCGATGGTCCTCATCGCCATCTTCTTCATCACCTCCGCGGACTCGGCGTCGATCGTCATGGGCGGGATGGCCCAGCACGGCGTGGAGGAGCCGACCCGTTGGCTCGTCATGCTCATGGGGTCGTTCACCGCCGCCGTGGCGATCATCATGTTGGTGGCCGGTGACGGTGGCGGCGACGCCCTGTCGAGCCTGCAGAACATGACGATCATCGCCGCCTCGCCGTTCGTACTGGTGCTGATCGCGCTGTGCGTGTCCATCCACAAATCGCTCTCGCGAGATCCCGCGGCCGAGGAGGCCTGACGCGGTCCCGGCCCCCGCGGACGTGACCACTAGTCTGTAGCCCATGGCGAAGACAGTCCTGACCGCGGTCGCATGGCCGTACGCGAACGGCCCCCGGCACATCGGACACGTCTCGGGGTTCGGGGTGCCGTCGGACGTCTTCTCGCGCTACCAGCGGATGGCAGGCAACGACGTCCTCATGGTCTCGGGCACGGACGAGCACGGCACGCCGCTGCTCGTGCAGGCCGAGAAGGAGGGCGTGCCGGTCCAGGAGCTAGCGGACCGCTACAACCGGGTGATCGTGGACGACCTCGCCGGCCTGGGGCTGAGCTACGACCTGTTCACCCGCACCACCACGCGGAACCACTACGCGGTGGTGCAGGAACTGTTCCGGGGCCTGCACGCGAACGGCTACATGGTCGCCAAGACCACCACCGGTGCGGTGAGCCCGTCCACCGGGCGGACCCTGCCGGACCGCTACATCGAGGGCACCTGCCCCATCTGTGGTGACGACGGCGCCCGCGGGGACCAGTGCGACAACTGCGGCAACCAGCTCGACCCGGCGGACCTGAAGAACCCGGTCTCCAAGATCAACGGTGAGACGCCGAAGTTCATCGAGACCGAGCACTGGTTCCTCGACCTGCCCGCGCTCGCGGACTCGCTGGGGGACTGGCTCAAGGGGCGGAAGGACTGGCGACCCAACGTCCTCAAGTTCTCGCTCAACCTGCTCGAGGACCTGCGTCCGCGCGCCATGAGCCGCGACATCGACTGGGGGATCCCCATCCCGGTGGAGGGGTGGCAGGATCGCGGCGACAAGAAGCTCTACGTGTGGTTCGACGCCGTGGTCGGCTACCTGTCCGCTTCCATCGAGTGGGCGTGGCGCTCCGGCGAGCCTGAGGCGTGGCGACGGTGGTGGACCGACCCCGAGGCCGTGTCCCACTACTTCATGGGCAAGGACAACATCACCTTCCACTCGCAGATCTGGCCGGCCGAGCTCATCGGCTACGACGGCCGGGGCGCCCACGGCGGCGAGCCGGGGGCGCTGGGCGCACTGAACCTGCCCACCGAGGTGGTCTCGTCCGAGTTCCTCACCATGTCCGGGTCCAAGTTCTCGTCCTCGCGCGGCGTGGTGATCTACGTGCGCGACTTCCTGGCCGAGTTCGGCCCCGATGCGCTGCGCTACTTCATCTCGGTCGCGGGCCCGGAGAACCACGACACCGACTTCACCTGGGACGAGTATGTGCGCCGCACCAACTCCGAGCTGGTCGGCGGCTGGGGCAACCTCGTCAACCGCACCGTGTCGATGGCACACAAGAACTTCGGCGAGATCCCGCGGCCCGGCACCCTGTCCGACCTCGACGCCGAACTGCTGCGCGAGGCGGAGTCGGCCTTCGCCACCGTCGGCGCGCACCTCGAGCGCTCGCGGTTCAAGGCCGGCGCCACCGAGGCCATGCGCATCGTCGGCGCCGCCAACCGCTACATCGCCGCCACCGAGCCGTGGAAGCTGGCCAAGGAGCCCGACCAGCGCGAGCGCCTGGGTACCGTGCTGCACACCGCGCTGCAGGTGGTCTCCGACGCCAACACGCTGCTGACCCCGTACCTGCCGTCGGCCGCGCAGCAGATCCACGGCGCGATCGGCGGGCAGGGCGTGTGGGCCGCCGCCCCGCAGGTGCACGAGGTCACCGACGACATGCCGGTCGAGCTCGTCGGGGTCGGGCTGCCCGACGCTGGCCGCAGCTACCCGGTGATCATGGGTGACTACGCCGCCGAGCAGGCGCGGTGGGCGCGCACCGAGATCACCCCGGGCACCCCGCTGGCCAAGCCCAGCCCGCTGTTCGCCAAGGTCGACCCCGAGTTGGCCGAGACCGGGCCGAGCTGGGCGCCGATCCAGCAGGAGGACTGAGGCGACCGTATGGGTAAGCGCAAGCCCCGCCCCACTCCCGTCCTGCCCGAGTCGCTACCCGGGCTCGTCGACGCACACACGCACCTCTACTCCTGCGGTCACCGCACCGCCGACGAGGTGCGCGCCGCCGCCGACCGCGCCGCACTCGCCGGGGTCGCGGCCCTGGTCACGGTGGGCGACGACCTCGCCGAGTCCGAGGCCGTCGTGGCCGCCGCCGAAGCCGACGAGCGGGTGTACGCAGCCGTGGCCGTGCACCCCACCCGAGCCGCCGAGATCACCGACCCCGAGCGCGGCGAGCAGGTGCGGGCGCGCCTGCGCGAACTCGCCGCCCATCCGCGGGTCGTCGCGGTGGGGGAGACCGGCCTCGACCACTACTGGGTGGGGAAGATGGACGGCTGCGCCGACCCGGCCGAGCAGGAGGAGTCGCTGCGCTGGCACGCCGGGCTCGCCGCCGAGCTGGGCAAATGCCTGATGATCCACAATCGCGAGGCCGATGACGACCTGCTGCGTGTGCTCGCGGAGGTCGCCGGCCCGGGCTCGGGCATCCCGCACGTGATGCTCCACTGCTTCTCCTCGCCGCTGGAGGTCGCCGAGGAGGCCCTGGACCGCGGCTACGTGCTGTCGTTCACCGGCAACGTCACCTTCAAGGCCAACGACCACCTGCGCGAGGCGGCCCGCCTGGCCCCGGCCGGGCAACTTCTCGTGGAGACCGACGCCCCGTACATGGCGCCCGAACCGTTCCGGGGCGCCCGCAACGAGCCCGGCCTGGTGGGCTACACCGCCCGGGCGATCGCGGAGGTCCGGGGGCAGACGCCGGAGGACTTCGTGTCGGAGGTCGCCGACACCGCCCGCGCCGTGTTCGGCCTGACCGTCTGACGGGCGGGCCCGCCCGGGCCGACGACCGGTGTGGCGCGTGGTACTCGTGAGGGCTGAGTGGCGAATGTAACGAAACGTGACCTGAATACCTCGTCGTCGTCGACTCGTTCCCGCATGTCACGAGGGTCACGTTGCCCCGGCGCTGTCCGCTCGTTACGCTATCGTGATGAAACGCGAACGGCTGTACGGCAGTTCGCGGAGCTACCCGAGGAGAGAACCCACAAGTGGTTGACGACGCACGGACCGACACCCCCACGGGCGCCCGACCCGCCGCGACCCGGGGCATGCTCGCCCCCGTCAAACGACTCCACGAGTCCCGCTCCACCATGCTGCGGCTGTCCGTCGCCGGGATGCTCACCACCCTCGTGGTGGGTGGGGTGGCGGCGCTCGACCAGCGCACGCAGTACACCCTCGAGGTCGACGGCGAGCAGGTCGAATTGGTCACCTTCAGCTCCGACGTCCACGCCGCGCTCGCCGACGCCGGCTACAGCGTCGACGACCGGGACGTGGTGATCGCGCCCGGCGACAGCATCGACGACGGCGACACCGTCACCCTGCTGCGCGCCCGGCCCGTCACCGTCGAGGTCGACGGTCGCAGCGAGCAGGTGTGGACCACCGCCACCACCGTCGCCGACCTCGTGGCCGAGCGCGACGACGTCCCGCCCCGCAGCTACGTCAGCCCACGCATCGACGCGGACGTCCCGCTCGACGGCACCACCGTCTCCGTGGTGACCCCGCGCGAGGCGCTGCTGTCCGACCACGGCGGCCCCGCCACCCCGATGGCCTCACCCGGTGAGACGGTCGGGCAGTTCCTCGAGCGCGCCGGCATCACCCTCGGCCCGCTGGACACTGTCACCCCGGCCCCGGACGCCCCCGTCGAGCCCGGCACCGAGGTCACCATCACCCGCGTGGCCGTCGCCGAGGAGACCGCGGTCGAGCAGTTCGAGGCCCCCGAACAGACCACCGAGGACCCCGAGGCCACCGAGGGCGAGCGCACGGTCGTCGATCCCGGTGCCCCCGGCGAGCGCGAGGTCGTCTACACGATCACCCGCGTCAACGGTGTCGAGACCGAGCGCGCCCGCGGCGCGGAGAAGGTCCTCACCGAGGCCCGCCCCGCCGTCGTCCGCGTGGGCACCAAGCCCAGGCCCGCCGCGCCGGCCGTCTCGAACGGCGGCGTGTGGGACTCGATCGCCCAGTGCGAGTCGGGCGGGAACTGGAGCATCAACACCGGCAACGGGTACTCCGGCGGGCTGCAGTTCGCCGCCGGCACCTGGACCGGCCACGGCGGCGGCCAGTACGCGCCCAGCGCGCATCTCGCCACGCGCGAGCAGCAGATCGCGATCGCCGAGAAGGTCCGGGCCTCGCAGGGCTGGGGCGCCTGGCCCGCCTGCACCTCCAAGCTGGGTCTGCGCTGACCGGCCCGGACGCGACCTTCCGCGGGCAGGCCGACCCACTCGGCCCGCAGGAGGTGCGCGCGCTCGCGGAGGAACTGGGCATCAAGCCCACCAAGACCCTCGGACAGAACTTCGTCCACGACGCCAATACGGTCCGCAAGATCGTCACCGCCTCCGGCGTGGGCCGAGACGACACGGTGATCGAGGTCGGGCCGGGCCTCGGGTCGCTGACCCTGCCGCTGCTCGACGCCGCCGGCCACGTGGTGGCCGTGGAGATCGACCCCGTGCTGGCCACGCGCCTGCCCCGGACCGTGGCCGAGCGGGCCCCGCAGCTCGCCGACGCACTGACCGTCGTGGGCGCCGACGCGCTCGCGGTCTCCGGCGCCGACCTGGGCGGCCCGGGGGTCCCGCCGCCGACCGCGCTGGTGGCCAACCTGCCCTACAACGTCTCCGTGCCCGTGCTGCTGCACATGCTCGCCGAGGTGCCGACCCTGCGCACCGCGCTGGTGATGGTGCAGCTCGAGGTGGCCGATCGCCTCGCCGCCGCCCCCGGCTCCCGCGTCTACGGGGTGCCCAGCGTCAAGGCCGGGTTCTTCGGCACCGTCCGCCGCACCGGCACCGTCGGCCGCAACGTCTTCTGGCCCGTCCCCAACGTCGAGTCGGGCCTGGTGCGGATCGACGCCTACCCCGAGGCCCCGTGGGACCTGGGCGAGGCACACCGGAAACGGGTGTTCGCGGTGGCCGACGCCGCGTTCGCCCAGCGTCGCAAGACCCTGCGCGCCGCCCTGTCCGGGTGGGCGGGCTCCGGCGCGAACGCCGAACTCGCGCTGACCGAGGCCGACGTCGACCCCAAGGCCCGCGGTGAACAACTCACCACCGCCGACTTCGTCCGGATCGCCGAGGCGGCGGTGCGGCTCGGGATCGGACCGGCGCACCGGGAGCCGTAGGCTGGTGGTCATGCCCCGCGACGCCTCCACCCCCGCCGGCGCGCGCGCCGTGACGGCCGTCGCCCCCGCCAAGATCAACCTCCACCTCGGCGTCGGTGACGTCCGCGGCGACGGTTACCACGACCTGCTCACCGTGTACCGGGCCGTGGACCTGTGGGAGCGGGTCACCGTGTCGCTGGACGACGCCGACGACGACAGCGAGGTCGTCGTCACCGGGCCCGGGGCCCCGCAGGTGCCGACGGATCGGGCCAATCTCGCCGCCCGGGCCGTCGACCTGCTCCGCGAGGAGGCGGGATCGGACGCCCGGATCGCCATCCGGATCCACAAGGGCGTCCCCGTGGCCGGCGGGATGGCCGGCGGCAGCGCGGACGCCGCCGCCGCGCTCGTGGCCACGGACCGGCTGCTCGGTCTGGGACTCGGCCGGGCGGCGCTGGAGGAGCGGGCCGCGAGGCTGGGCAGCGACGTGCCCTTCTGCATCCGCGGCGGCACGGCGCTGGGTACCGGGCGCGGCGAGAAACTCGCGACGCTGCTGCACGCCCGCGCCGAGCAGCACATCGTGGTGGCCCTGGCCGACGGGGGACTGTCCACCCCGACGGTGTTCGCCGAGCTCGACCGGCTGCGCGCCGAGCGCGACCGGCTGCGCGCGGAGCGCGACCCTGCTGATCCCGGGCGCGACCCGGCTGATCCCGAGCGGGGCCTGCCGCGCGCGGGCGGGGTCGACCCGCTCGTGGCGGCCCTCGCCGGCGACGATCCCGCCGCCGTGGCCGGGCTGCTCGCCAACGACATGGAGGCCGCCGCGCTCTCGCTCATGCCCGCCCTCCGCCGGACCCTGCGCGTCGGCCGGGAGGCCGGGGCCCTGCACGGCATGGTCTCCGGCTCCGGCCCCACCTGCCTGTTCTTCTGCACCGACCGTGACCACGCGATCGCCGTCGCCGCCGAGATCAGCGAGCACGGCGTCGCCCGCGAGGTCCGCGTGACCCGCGGCCCGGTCGGCGGTGCGCACATCGTCGACGACCCCACAGGAAAGTAGAGATGGCCCCCACCAACCTCATCAACCTCGAGCAGTGCTCGGTCTCCTTCGGGATCCGGCAGGTGCTCGACAACGTCTCACTGGGCGTCAATGCCGGCGACCGCATCGGCGTCGTCGGCCTAAACGGGGGCGGCAAGACCACCCTGCTGGAGATCCTCACCGGCGTGGCCGAGCCCGACTCCGGGCGCGTCTCACAGGTCAGCGGTCTGCGGACCGCCGTGGTCACGCAGCGCACCGAGCTCGCCGCCGACACCGTGGGCCAGGCCGTGGTCGGCAGGCTCGGCCTCGCGGTCCACGAGTGGGCCGGTGACGCCCGCGTCCGCGCGGTGCTCGACGGCATCGGCATCCACGACCTGGGACTGGACACGCCCGTCGCGGATCTGTCCGGCGGTGAGCGGCGCCGGGTGTCGCTCGCCGCGGCCCTCGTGCAGGATTTGGACCTGCTCGTGTTGGACGAGCCGACCAACCATCTCGACGTCGAGGGGGTCCAGTGGTTGGCGGACCACCTCGTCGCGCGATCGAGTGCGCTCGTCGTCGTCACCCACGACCGGTGGTTCCTCGACACGATCGCCACCCACACCTGGGAGGTGGTCGACGGCCACGTCGAGCAGTACGAGGGTGGCTACAACGACTGGGTGTTCGCGCGCGCCGAGCGCGACCGCCAAGCCGCGGCCACCGAGTCGCGTCGTCAGAACCTCATGCGCAAGGAACTCGCGTGGCTGCGCCGCGGCGCCCCGGCGCGGACGTCCAAGCCGCGCTATCGCATCGAGGCGGCCGAGGCGCTCATTAAGGACGTGCCGCCGCCCCGCGACTCGCTACAACTGTCGAGCTTCGCCGCGCGGCGCCTCGGTAAGGTCGTGATCGAGCTGGAGGACGCGCGCCTCGATGCCCCCGACGGCCGCACCCTTGTCGACGACCTCACCTGGCGACTCGCCCCAGGTGAGCGCGTGGGCCTGGTCGGCGTCAACGGTTCCGGCAAGACCACGCTCCTGCGCGCGCTCGCCGGTGAGGCCCCCCTCGCCGCTGGCAGCCGCAAGGAGGGCAAGACCATCCGGATCGGGTGGCTACGTCAGGAACTCGACGACCTGCCGCTGGACCAGCGGGTGCTCGAGGCGATCGAGGACGTCGCCGCCCGGGTGGCGTTCGGCAAGGACGAGCTCACCGCCTCCCAGTTGGCCGAGCGGCTGGGCTTCTCGCCGGCCCGTCAGCGCACACCCGTCGGCGACCTGTCCGGCGGCGAGCGACGGCGCCTGCAGCTCACGCGCGTGCTCATGGCCGAGCCCAACGTCCTGCTGCTCGACGAGCCCACCAACGACCTCGACATCGACACGCTGCGCCAACTCGAGGACCTGCTCGACGGCTGGCCCGGCACGATGGTCGTCATCTCGCACGACCGCTACCTCGTCGAGCGCATCTGTGACTCGGTGTGGGCGCTGTTCGGCGACGGCCAGCTCACCAACCTCCCGCGCGGCATCGACGAATACCTCGAGCGCCGTCGCGTCGCCGGGGCGGCTGGCGACTCGGGCAAGGTGTCGCGCTCCACGCCGGGCGCCGCGTCTGCTTCGGCTGGCGGCTCTGGGGCCGGTGCCGCGGGTGGTAGTGCCACGGCTCCCGCCCTCTCCGCCGCCGAGGAGCGGGCACTCACCAAGGAGATGTCGAAGATCGAGCGGCAGATGGGCAAGCTCGACAAGCGCGAGGCCGAGCTCCACAAGGCCATGGCCGATGTCTCGGCAGGGGCGATGGACACCGAGAAGCTGGCCGCCCTGGACCGCGAGCTCAAGGACGTCTCCGCGGAGAAGGACACGCTCGAGGAGCGCTGGATGGAACTGGGCGAGCAAATCGAGGGTTGAGGCGCCCGGCCGGCCGACCTAGGCAGCCGACTGCGACCCCGGTTCGCGCTCTGCAGCGTGGAGTCGCTGTTCCGCCTGAGCGCGCAGGTACCTCCGTTCGGAGGCGCGACGGTGCCGGGTGTGCGGTTGGCGCTGCGATCCGGGTATGCCGTCTCCGGTTCTGCCGGCTTCGGCGGCCTCCTTCTGTAGCCGGGAGCGTTCGGGGTGTCGCGGTGCGCCGAACTCCGCCAATGGGCCGGTGGGGGTGGTGATGACGCGTGTCCCGGGGTCCTTGTCGGGATGGTTCGGACCATGTATCCACACGTAGTCCCCGTCAGTGCTCCGGTAGTAGGCCCAGATGCCATCGGTCTTGAGGCGATGGTGGGTGCGGCAGATGCTGCCGAGGTCGTCGCTGGTGGTGTATCCGCCGCGTTGGGGATCGTCGTGGTCGAAGGGGATGATGTGGTCGAGGTCCGTCTTGTCCGCCGGGGTCTGGCAGCCGGGGAAAACGCAGGTGCCGTCGCGACCCCGACAGAAGCGGGCCAGTGCCTCCGAGGGGTTGTACCGGCGGGAGGCCTCACTGTCCGGGTCCGCGAGCGTGTCGATCGCGTCGAGTCTGCGCCTGGCGAATCGCTGCAGTTCATCGGACGTGAAGCGACTGACGGGGCCGTAACCTGCCACGAACAGGCCCCGGAAGTCCGCGTCCCCGTCGTCGTAGGCGTGGATCACGACCCGGCGGGCCGCGGCCATCGCGTCCGGGTCCGTGGGGTGGTCTCCGTCGGGTGCGGGCAGACAGGTCCAGCCGCGGCTCAGGGCGAGGAGGCCGGCGGCCCTGAGTTGCCCGATCGACCGGGGGTCGTCTGTTGCGGCGGTGCGGACCAGGGCTTCGATCCGCTCGGTGATCTCCAGGCCGTCGACGGCTGAGAGGGTCGCGGTGAGCAGCGCGAGATCGCCGGTGACCGGCGTCATCTTCACGTTCTGCTCTCGCCGAGCCTGTTGTGCGCGGGCGTCCGCTCCCACGGGGTCGCAGCTCGCGACGTGCTTGCTGAGCATCTTGCGCAGTGGCCCGATCCTGGGAGGGTGGGTTCGGCGCCTCGTCGGTGCGAGTCCCTCGCTGATGCGGCGGTCGAGTTCCGGCATGAGACGGTCCTCCACCAGGGCGGTCTCCTCGGCGATGGCGTGGGCCGCGTCGACTCCGATCCACCCAGTCGTCAGCAGTGTCGCGGTGAGAGGCAGCCGCTCGGTCAGTTCTATGGCGGTGGCCACCAGCCGAAATGCCCCGCGGCGGGACAAAGCCATCGAGGCGCTCACCATGGTCGCCGCCGTGTCCAGGGGATCGCGTCGCTGGTCGTTCTGGGTTGACCTGGATACGCAGTCGTACGCAAAGGCCACAGTGCGGCCTTCGGCAGCGTTGATCGCCCGCTGCGCGAGATAGCCGCGTCGCTGTCCGGGGTCCCATCGGCTGAAGGCCTCAGGGACGACGACGTCGGTGGCGGGGGTAGGCACCGTCGTGAATCCCGGCGGGGTCACGAACGGCGAGTGGGCGGTGTCTGTTGGGCTCATGGTTCGACTGTATGTTCGAGGTACGACATGGTCGGAAGAAGTGGCTGTCACGGCCGTGACCTGCGGTGCCCTGGATGCCCCGTTCAGGGCGGCGCAGGTCAGACGGCACTGCGGTTCAGACGGCACTGCGGTTCAGACGGAGGCGTGGACGGCAGCCAGAAGTGCGTCGGCGTAGGTGAGGCATGGCGGTACGGCGTGCCACCGCGCCCGGGCGCTCTATGGATACCGCCAGGCCGTGGGCCCGGGCGGCGTCTGCAGCCTCGTGACCTGCGGTGCCCTGGATGCCCCGTCCAGGGCACCGCAGGTCGGACGGCACCGCGGTTCAGACGGTGGCGTGGATCGCGGCCAGCAGGGCGCCGGGATCTGTGAGATCCGGCAGGACGCCGTGGGCGCCGGCGGCGCGGAGGTCGTCGGCGGAAACCCTGCCGGTGGCGACAGCCACGCAGACGGCACCCGCGGCGCGCGCCCCGCGGACATCGTGCACGTGATCGCCCACGACCACCGACCGCCCGGGGGTCACGTCCACACCGCGGGCCCGGGCGGCGGCGAGGGCGTCGCGGACGAGGTGGGCGCGGTCCGCGTGGTGATCACCGAACGCGCCGAGTCCGGGATCGGGCAGCCCGTCGAAGCCACAGAGCCGCAGCTTGAGCAGCGCCGTCCGCCGCATGTTGCCCGTGACGATCCCCTGGTGCAGTCGCGGGTCCGCGGCCAGGGCGGCGACAGCTTCGTGGGCGCCGGGCAGGGGACCGCCACCTCCGGCCAGGAGATCGTCCCCGAACGTTTCGCAGCGCCGGGCCACGGCGTCCATGAGGGAATGGACCACCTCGTCGTCGTCGACACCTATCCCGTTGATCTCGAGCAGATCGGTGAGGATCGCGCGGTCGGTCCGTCCGGCGAAGGACACGCCCATGACGGGGTCGCGGCCGAGGAGGTCGGCGAGCGCCGGGGTGATCATGCGGGTCCCGAAGCCGGCGGGGTCGAGGAGGGTGAGGTCGAGGTCCCACAGGACGAGTACGTCGCTCACCTCCCGAACGTCTCCAGCAGCGGCGCCAGCCAGGTGGTGAGGAAGGTGCGGAGGTCGTCGTCGGAGCGGGCCTCGGGCGAGTCCAGGCACAGCACCGACCAGCCCACGTGCACGCCCACCTCCGCGACCAGGTCCAGGCGGCCGGCCAGTTGCGGGAACCGCTCGGCGGCGGGGACGAGGAGCTCGACCGCGTACTGGCGGGCCCGTTCGGCGGAGCCGGGGTCGAAGATGGGGTTCGAGCCGCCGCCGAGCGTGAGCGCGCGCAGCAGGGGATCGTCGAGGATGCAGTGGCGGCCCACCA
This sequence comes from Dietzia sp. 111N12-1, assembly GCF_001658045.1. NCBI lineage: Bacteria > Bacillati > Actinomycetota > Actinomycetes > Mycobacteriales > Dietziaceae > Dietzia > Dietzia sp. 111N12-1. The sequence goes on from NZ_LSSV01000021.1 coordinate 46,774, forward strand.
CCACGATCTCCACGATCAGCTCGAGGGGCGTCGTCGCGGCGTCGAGCACATCGGTGAACGCGCCGGTGAGCATGGTGAGTCGCTCGGAGACGGCCTGCGAGACCAGGTCCTCGCGGCTGCCGAAGATGGAGTAGACGGTCTGGCGGCTGACCTCGGCCTGCTTGGCGACCGCGGCGATCGTGACGCCCCCGAAACCGGCGCGCCCGATGACCGCTCGGGTGGCGTCGAGGATGGAGTCGCGGGAGCGCACCCCGCCAGTATCCCGGACGCCGCCGGACGCCGTGCCCGAAAAACGGTGCCCCTAGAAGTCGGCGCCCCTAAAAAACGACGCCCACGTCCTGCCGCACGATCCTGTCCAGCGCGCGCTCGGCGATCGCGGCGATGGTCAGCGACGGGTTGCACGCGGCGGTCGTGCCGGGGATGAGCGCGCCGTCGACGACGTACAGCCCGCGCTGGCCCAGGACGCGGCCGTCGAGGTCGCAGACCTGTCCCATGACGGCGCCGCCGAGCGGGTGCCAGGTGGAGTTGAGCATGCGGTTGGTGTCCGTGAGGTGGCCGGTCGGGCCGGCGATGGCGCGTGCGGTGCGATCGACGTGGGTGAGGATGCCGGAGTCGCCGTCGGCCGGCCAGCGGATGATCCCGCGGTCCTGCGCCGAGTCGTAGACGACCCGACCGCGGTCCGCGCTGACGCCGTAGCCGACCATCACCGTGGTGTGGGGGTCCGGTCCGAACGGTGGGAGCGAGGCCTGGATGACGGTGTGGGCGGTGGCGGGGTCCGACCAGTTGAGGCTGCCGTAGACCACGGGTCCGCCCTGGACGGCGCCGAACCCGGCGGTGGGGTCGGTCCAGAGGTAGATGCGGTCGGCGTTGGTGCCCCAGCCGCTGCCGATGCCGTCGGGCAGGTCGGTGACGGCGTCGGTGGTGGCGGCGCGGGTGAGCAGAGTGGAGGTGCCCACCGAGCCGGCCGACAGGATGAGCGCCGGGGCCCGCATCGACAGCGTCCGGACGAGCCGTCCGGCGGTGTCGAGGACCTCCACGTCCAGCTCCCAGCGGCCGTCGGGCAGGCGGCGCATCGCGCGCACGTCGTGCAGTGGCCGGACCTCGACGAGGCCCGTGGCCTCGGCGCGGGCGAGGTAGGTGACGTCGACGGAGTGTTTGCCGCCGTTGTTGACGCCCAGGGAGCTGTCGCCGTTGGTGTACGACGGGCGCATCTCGCCGCGCAGTTCCGCCAGGGCGTAGTCCCAGTCGATCGGCATGGGGATCTTGCGCAGGGGGAGCCCCGCGTCGCGGACGCGCTGGGCGAAGACGCGGGAGGCGGCGTACCGGGGTGCGGCGACGAGCTCGTCGGGGGCCTCGGCGAGGCGCAGCATCCGGGAGACGCGTGGGTAGTACTCGCGGTCCATCTCGTGCCAGTCGATCGCGCCGGGGAACCAGGTGTGGAACAGCTCCTCGGTGGGTTGTAGTGCCATGCCCTGGTAGATGAGGGAGCCGCCGCCGACGCCGGTGGCGCAGACGGACGTCATGTTCTCGCCGACGGACGCCTCGAGTAGGCCGGTGTGGCGCGGCAGGTCCACGGGGCGGCCGAACACCTGGGCGGGCGGGCGGAACCACAGGGCGCGCTCGTCGGGGGAGGTGGCGCTGGGGAAGGTGGTGGAATCCGGTCCGGTGGGCCAGCGGCGGCCTCGTTCGACGACGACGACGGCGACGCCCGCCTCAGCGAGACGAAGCGCCGAGATGCCGCCGCCGAATCCGCTCCCGACCACGATGCACCGGTGGTCCTGCACCTCGTGGGGGATCCGTCCGGGTGCGGGGGAGTCGGTCGCGGCGCCGGCGGAGTCGCTCGGCCGGGCGGCAGCCGCGGGATCGGTGGCCAGGGCGGCGATCCCGGCGGCGGCGACGGTGCCGAGGAAGCCCCGGCGGGAGAGGTGCGGCATGGGCGTGAAACTAGACAGTGTTGGCGAAAACTGTCAACATCGTCGTCCCGGCCGAGGAGGCCGGGTCGGGTCCGTAGGCTCGGGCCATGAGCAGCAAGAAGGACTCCGGTAAGAGCGGCAGCAAGAGCGCGTCCAAAAGCGGTGCCAAGAGCGGTGCGAAGAAGAAGGACCTCCTGCCCAGCGGTCTGGAGAAGCTGCCGAAGAAGGCCTACGAGGCCGAGCTCGAGCGGCTGCAGGCGGAGCTGGTCGAGATGCAGGCCTGGCTCCGGGAGACCGGCAACCGGATGGTGGTGGTTTTCGAGGGGCGCGACGCCGCGGGCAAGGGCTCGGCCATCAAGCGGATCACGCAGTACCTCAACCCGAGGCACGCCCGGATCGTGGCATTGCCCGCCCCGACGGAGGTGCACAAGACGCAGTGGTACTTCCAGCGCTACATCGAGCACCTGCCGGCGGCCGGGGAGATCGTGATCTTCGACCGGTCCTGGTACAACCGGGCCGGGGTGGAGCGGGTGATGGGTTTCTGCACACCCGACGAGTACCGGCGGTTCCTGCACCAGGCTCCGATCTTCGAGCGGCTGCTGGTGGAGGACGGGATCATGCTCCGCAAGTACTGGTTCTCCGTGTCCGACGAGGAGCAGGAGCGCCGGTTCCGGTCGCGCCATGACGACCCGATGCGCCGCTGGAAGCTCTCGCCGATGGATCTGGAGTCCATCACCCGGTGGGAGGACTACAGCCGGGCCAAGGACGAGATGTTCGTCCACACCGACATCCCCGAGGCGCCGTGGTTCACGGTCGAGTCCGAGGACAAGAAGCGCTCGCGGATCAACGTCATCTCGCACCTGCTGTCGACCGTGCCGTGGGAGAAGCTCGACCCGCCGGAGCTGGAGATCCCCGAGCGGCCGAAGGGTGCGGACTCGAACTACGACCGCCCGCCGCGCGAGGAGTTCAGGTACGTGCCGGACGTGGCCTCGCAGTTGTTGGAGGGCTGAGGCGGCGGGCCCGCATCGGGGGCAGCGAAGTAGGAATTCCTAGTATCCGTGCGACGGTCCGTGGGCGGCCTGACACTATGGGGTCATGAGCGAATTCGTCAGCAGCCGGCGTGATGGCCGGATACAGCACATCGTCCTGGACCGCCCCAAGGCCCTGAACTCGCTGGACCTGTCCATGTGCCGGGCCCTGCACACGGCGCTGGACGAGGCGTCCAAGGACGAGGACGTCGAGGCCGTCATCACCACCAGCACCTCGGAGAAGGCGTTCTGTGCGGGTGGCGACATCCGCGCGCTGCGCGACGCCGCGGCGGCCGGTGAGCACGAGAGGAACCACGAATTCTTCTCCGAGGAGTACGCGATGGATCTGGCGTACCACACGCACCGTGTTCCCACGGTCGCCGTGATCCACGGGGTGGCCATGGGCGGAGGCCTGGGCGTCTCGATCAACGGCTCGCACCGCGTGGTGACCAAGAAGGTCATGATGGCCATGCCGGAGACGGCGATCGGCTTCATCCCGGACGTCGGCGCCAGCCACTTCCTGCCGCGCCTGTGCGGCGGGGGCGCGCGCGGCCTGGCCGTGGCGATCTACCTGGGCACGACGGGCGTGCGGATGAACTCCGCCGACGCCCTCTTCACCGGCCTGGCCACCCACCTGATCGACGACGACGAGCGCAACGCCTTCGTCGACGCCGTCGCTGCCATCGGCTTGGCCGACGCGCTGAAGAGGTTCGGTCTCGAGCGCGCCGAGGCGGGGGAGTCCGCCGTCGAGGCCCGTATCGAGCGCATCGAGGACGTCTTCTCCCGCGACACCGCGCAGGAGATGATCGCGGCGCTGGAGTCCGGTGAGCAGGACGAGTGGGCCACGTCCACTCTCGAGATGTTGCGGTCGCACTGCCCCACGTCGATCGTCGCCACCATCGAGCTGCTGCGCGCCGGGGCGAAGGCGGAGGACCTGCGGGAGTGCCTGGACAACGAGCTGGCCCTGGGCGCCTGGATCACCGCCCGCCCGGACTTCGTCGAGGGCGTGCGGGCCGTCGTGATCGACAAGGACCGCAACCCCACCTGGGACCCGGCGGACCTCGACTCCGTGGACGTCGACGCCATCCGCTCGGCGCTCGCCGGGAACTGATCGGTTTCCCCGGGGTCGATCGGGATACTCTGAGCGACATCCGGCGCACGGGGCGCCGTGCGTGAGGAGCGTCATGACTAGCAGCGGAGACAACGCGGTTCCGCCGGCGGCGCCTGCGCCTGCGCCGGAGGCGCTGGCTCCGCACGAGGAACCCAAGGGCTGGGGCATCGCAGGCGTCACGGCGGTGTCCCTCGCGGCCCTGTTCGTGGTGGTGTGGGGACTGTCCGAGCACGCCAGCCTGCTGATGCCGGCGTTCCTGGCGTTGAACCTGGTCATCGCCGCCCAGCCCCTGCAGCGGCTGCTGCAGCGGGCCGGGCTGCCCCGCTGGGGGGCGATGATCATCGTTCTTCTGGTGCTCTACCTGCTGCTGGCCGCGCTGGTCGGGATGCTGGTGTGGGCGTTGTGGGTCGCGGCCGAGGAGATCCCGCTATACCAGGACAAGTTCGTCGAACTGTACGAGCAGACGATCGCGTTCCTCGGCACCTTCGGCGTGAGCGAGGATCAGGTCACCTCGAGCCTCCAGGGCGTGGACCCCACCACGATCGTCGGCACCCTGCAGAACGTCGCCGGTCAGTTGTCCTCGGCCGGCGGTCAGCTCACCGTCCTCGTCATCGCGCTGACGTTCCTCGTGTTCGACGTCCCCGGCATCACGAGGCGTCGCGCGGTGATCGCCCGGCAGCGGCCCCGGCTCGCCGACGCCCTCGGGTCGTTCACCGACGGCGTGAAGTCGTACTGGATCGTCTCCACGGTCTTCGGCCTCATCGTGGCCGTGATCGACACGGTGGCCCTGATGATCCTCGGCGTGCCGCTGGCGCTGGTGTGGGGCGTGCTCGCGTTCGTCACCAACTACATCCCCAACATCGGCTTCGTGCTGGGGCTGGTACCGCCGGCACTGTTCGCGCTGCTCACCGGGGGGCCGGTCGAGGCCATCTGGGTGGTGGTGATCTACAGCGTCGTCAACCTGGTCATGCAGAGCTTCATCCAGCCCAAGTTCACGGGCGACGCCGTGGGGCTGACCCCCACCGTGACGTTCTTGTCGTTGGTGTTCTGGTCGGCGATCGCCGGTGCGCTGGGCGCGATCCTCGCCGTCCCGCTGACGCTGGCGGTCAAGGCGTTTCTCGTGGACGCCGACCCCCGGATGGCCTGGCTCTCCACGTTCCTCACGACCCCGGACGCGGACGCCAAGCGGGACCGGCGGCGCGCGGCGCGGCTGGAGGCGGCCCACGAGGGGTAGGTCCCGCCGGCGTCGGCACCAGCCGGTGGACCCTGGCGGCCCCGCGGTCAGTCGCCCGTCTCGTCCTCTCCGACGCGGGTGAAGGTGCCCAGGCCGTTGCCGTCGAGGAGATCCACGGTCACCGTGTCGCCGTCGACGGTGACGCTGCCGCGGGAGCCGGGCGGCCAGTTCTCACCGACCGGGCTCACGGCGAAGGTGTCGCCGTCCCAGTGTTCGAGCGGCCAGACCTGCGGCCCCGGGCCCACGTCCAGCGCGAGTGAGGGGCCCGCGACCGGCGGGGCGTCCGAAACCGGGTCGTCCGATCCCCGGTCAGCCTGTGAGGCGACGCGGCGGATCTCGATCTCGCCGAAGTAGTCGTTGCGGTAGACGCCCACCAGCTCATCCGCCGGGCGCGGCGGTGCGGGGGCGGAGGGTTGCCGAGTGGAGACCAGGTCGCCGACGGGGGCCAGCAGTGGGCCGAACGCCTCGCCGTACAGCTCCCGCCACTTCAGGGTGGGGTCGCCGAACTGCGCGTAGTCCGCGAAGCGCGAATTGATGGTCTCCGCCACCCCGACGGGCGAGGCGTTGGTCAGGGTGATGATGCCGAGGTCCAGCGACGGCATCATGAGCATCGCCGTCCCGGCGCCGAGCGCGAACGCCCCGGAGTGACTCCACTCGACGCGGCCGGAGGAACTGGTGGAGATGTTGAACCCGTAGCCGTAGGTCCCGGTCCGGTCCGCCGCGGACTGCGGGGGTGAGGACACGGCCTGCGGGGTCAGAGCCTGTCGGAGTGCGTCGGAGGGGACGACCTGCGAGCCGCCGGGCCCGGCGCCGTCGGCGAGCACCATCGACATCCACCGCGCCATGTCCGTGACCGACGAGCTCAGGCCCCCCGCGGGGGCCTGGGCGTCCGGGTCACGCGCGGGATCGGCCGGGACCCAGTCGCCGGACGACTCGCCCGACTCGTCGGCGGCGGCGCGGACGTGGCCGACGACGCGGTTGTCGCGGTCGAGGAGGTCTTCGTAGGAGTAGGAGGTGTCGTCCATGTCGAGGGGGTCGAAGAGCCGCTCGCGGGCCAGCTCCGGCCACGGGGTGCCGGCCGAAACGGCCACGGCTTCGGCTCCGGCGGTGAGCCCGAAGTTGGTGTACGCGTACGAGGCGCGGAACGGCTCCAGCGGCAGGTGGCGCAGGCCGTGCAGGATCGCCGGGCGGTCGTACCCGAGGTCCTCCAGGTCGTCGCCCGCGTGCTCGGGCAACCCGGAGCGGTGCGCGAACAGGTCGCCCACCGTCACGTCGGCGGTCACGCCCGGATCGGACAGGGCGAACCACGGGAGGTGCTCGCGCACGGGAGTCGACCAGTCGACCTCACCCGCAGCGGTCTCCGCGGCCACGACGGTGGCGCTGACCGGCTTGGAGACCGACGCCATGGGGAACACCGTCCGCGCGTCGACCTCCTCGCCGGTCTCGGTGCTGCGCACGCCGAACCCCTCGGCCAACGCCACCTCGCCACCGTGCACCACCGCCACTGCGACGCCCGGGATGCCCGAGGCCTCGAGCTCCTCCTCGACGATGTCGGTCACCTTGCCGATCGCGTACTCGACCCGGTCCTCCGAGACCTCCAGTCCGGAGTAGGCCGCGGGACTCTGGCCGGGCTCCGGGTCGGGGACCGGGGTGCCGCACGCCGAGGCGGACAGGGCCACGGTGAGCCCGAGCGCCGCTGCTCCGGCGATCCGCGGGCGCCGCGAGCGACGGGGAGGGGACGGGTCCGGGGTCATTGCCTCAGATTAGTCGTCCGGCGCCGCGAATCGCCGCAACAGCGCAGGACGAGCCGGTGGTCAGCGCGCCCGTTCCCAGTTGGCGGTCCACGCCTCGGCGCCGCCCATGAGCTGACGCTCCAGCTCGGCCCGGTCGGGCCCGGCGCGGTGCAGCACGTCGGCGGCCCAATCGGCGTAGAGGCCGTACTGGGCGACCCCGTCGGTGTTGAGGTCGTACACGCGGTCACCGAACCGCCACCGGTCCATCACCTCGCCGCTGGGCGCGGTGAACGGGTACACGAGCGGGTCGCTCGCCGCGCTCGGCAGGGGCTCGGCGAGGGCGGCCAGGCCGTTGACGTCGGAGCCGAAGCCGTAGCCGGTGAACGGCCGGGCGGCGCCGGCGGTGTTCGTGCGCCACTGCTCGAGGAAGCCGGTCTCGAAGTTCTCGGTGGCCTCGGCGGGCCAGGCGAACGCGGCCACGAACCCGCCCTGCTCGTGGACCCGGCGCGTGTTGCCCTGCGTGGCCCAGGCGTGGTCCACGACCAGGCCTGTGTACCCCGCCTCAGCGGCGATGTCGAGGGTGCGGTGGGCGGTCTTGACGCCCATGTGGTCGATGTTGATCACCATGCCGCGGGCCATCATCCCGCGGATCGCGTGCTCGCCCAGCGGCGTCAGCCCGCGCACGTTGCACAGCGGAGCCTCGGGGTAGACGGGCAGTGCCGCGCCCGCCGGGGCGTCCGAGGAGGCCACCGCCAGGCCGTCGGCGACGGGCGTGGAGGCCAGGGGTTGGGCGTGGTCGGCGTCGGGACCGGTGCACGGCTCGGTCTCCCAGAACCGTGCGCGGGCGAGTTTGTTGCCGATGTTGACCGCGAGGCCGGCCAGTTCCTCGTCCATGCGGGCGCCACCGAGGGCGTTGTCGAACTTGTGTACCGGGAACACGGTCGACACGCCCCACGAGGCGAACTCGTCGAGCCCCCGGTCGATGTCCTCGGTCGTGCACATCGGCACGTCGTCGACCACCCGGCACCCGAACGGCTCGGATGCCTCGACGCCCAGCGTGACCGCGAGTTTCCCGTCGGCCGCGATCGCGCGGACGTCCTCCGGCGAGCGGGCGATCCGGAACCAGCCCCGCCCGGGACCGCCGTGCTCGGCGTCGATGTGGGCCTCCATCCGCTCGAGGTAGTCCACCTGCCGGCGCAGTTGCTCCATCTCGTCGCACGGGGAGCGCGCGGGTACCCCGATCCCGGCGAGGGCCTCGCAGAGCACGCGGTTGGCCACCAGATGGTTGGTGAGCACCCGCAGTCCACCGCGCCACGCCCGCTCTATACCGGTGTAGTAGGCCTGTTCGTGCAGTTGGGACTCGTGCGACGGCCACTGCGCGAAGGTGGGGAAGCCCTGGGTCCCGCCGGGCAGGGCGGTGCCCCCGAGGACCGATTCGAGCAGCGCGAAGTGCCCGGTGCCCGAGTGGCTCGGGCAGTCCGCCAGCGCCTCGCCGATGCCGCCGGGGGAGAACGGCTCGCCGCAGCGCAGGGCGCCGCCGAATGCCTGCGACGCCGCGAGGTGCGCGTGGGCGTCGACCATGCCGCTGATGGGGGAGCCGCCGGCTGGGGTCGCCGCCCGGGACGGTGCGGCGTTCAGGGGGGCGAGTAGGGCGACGACGACGAGGAGTGCCATCGCGGCCCACGCACAGCCTCCGGGATGTGCGGACCTCGTTGTCGTCGTCCCTTGTGCCACCATGGCGTGACACTAATCCCACTCCTCGGGCAGGGGAGGGGGTTTCGCCCGGCCGGCGGGGCGACCGGCCGGCCGGGCAGGGCTCGCGTCAGAGCTGGCGCGCCACCTCGGAGGCGACCAGGTCGAGGTGGTCCAGGTCGGACATGTCGAGCACCTGCAGGTAGATGCGCCGGGCACCGATCGCCGCGTACCGGCCGATCGTGTCCACGACCTCATCCGGGGTCCCGGCGGCGCCGTTGGCCCGCAGTTCGTCGACCTCGCGGCCGATGGCGTCTGCCCGCCGGGCGATCTGCGCCTCGTCGCGTCCGCAGCACAGGACGAGCGCGGCCGAGCGGATGATCTCCTCGGGGGCCCGGCCGCGCTCGGCGCACGCCTCGTCGACCCGGCGGTACTGCGTCGCCACGGTGTCGAGGTCGGCGAACGGCACGTTGAACTCGTCGGCGAACCGGGCGGCCAGCGCCGGGGTCCGCTTCTTGCCGTGACCGCCGACGATCACAGGCGGGCGCTGCTGCACGGGCTTGGGCAGGCCGGGGGAGTCCAGCATCTCCATGCGCTTCCCGCGGACGGAGACCGTCTCGCCGGCGGGCGTGGACCAGAAGGTCTCCAGCGCCCCGAGGGTGTCCTCCAGCAGGTCGAACCGCTCGCCCAGCGGCGGGAAGGGGATTCCGTAGGCGGTGTGCTCGTCGGCGTACCAGCCGGCGCCGAGTCCCACGTCGAGGCGGCCGCCGGACATCTCGTCGACCTGGGCCATCGAGATCGCCAGCGGGCCAGGGTGGCGGAACGTCACCGAGGTGAGCAGGGTGCCGAGCCGGATGGTCGAGGTCTCGCGGGCCAGGGCGGCGAGGGTCAGCCACGCGTCGGTGGGGCCGGGCAGTCCGCTGATGTCGCCCATCTTGAGGTAGTGGTCCGACCGGAAGAAGGCCTCGTAGCCGAGGTCCTCCGCCGCGCGGGCGACGGCGAGCTGATCGGCGTACGTCGCACCCTGCTGGGGCTCGACGAAGACGCGGAGGCTGACCGGAGAATCACTGGGCATGCCCTCCAGCATGCCGCCGGGTGACCCGCCCGCGCCAACCGCCGGCCCGCGTCAGGCTAGTTGGTGTCGGCGACCAGCGGCTCGATGGTGAGGTGTTCCATCTCCTTGGTGATGTACTGCAGCCGCCACTTGTCACCGAACAGGGCCAGCAGCTCGCCGTCGGTGCGCTGGAAGACCTCGACTCCGCGCTGGCGGCCGAGTTCGCCGGCCGACTCGGCGTCGGTGCGGCGGGCGATCGTGTACGGCAGGTTGTCCACCACGACCTCGACGTTGAACTCGGCCTTCATCCGGGCCGTGACCACCTCGAACTGCATGGGGCCGACCGCGGCCATGACCGAGTTGGCGTCGCCGCGGGTGTCGTTGCGCAGGATCTGCACCACGCCCTCGGCGGCCAGCTGGTCGATGGCCTTACGGAACTGCTTGTACTTGCCCAGTGACTGGGCGCGGACCACCGCGAAGTGCTCGGGGGCGAACTGCGGGATCGGCGGGAACTGCACCTTCCTACCGCTGTAGAGGGTGTCGCCGGGGGCGAGGGCCGTGGCGTTGACCAGGCCCACCACGTCGCCGGGGTAGGCGGTCTCCACGGTGGTGCGGTCGCGGCCGAACACCGTCAGCGCGTACTTGGTGGTGAACGGCTTGCCCGTCTGGGCGTGCTGGACCACCATGCCGCGCTCGAACTCGCCGGAGACCACCCGCATGAACGCCAGACGATCGCGGTGCGCGGCGTCCATGCCGGCCTGCACCTTGAACACCATGGCGGAGAAGGGCTCCGAAGTCTTCCGCGGTTCGCCCGAGACGGTCGGCCACTCGCGCGGCGCCGGGGCCAGCTCGACGAGCGCGTCGAGGATCTGGTGGACACCGAAGTTGAGCATCGCCGAGGCGAAGATCACCGGGCTGGTCTCACCGGCCAGGTATAGCTCCTGGTCGTGGTCCTGGCCCATCGCCGAGAGCAGCTCGGACTCCTCGACCGCGGTCTCCCACACGTCGCCCTCGCGCTCGGCGGCGGTGTCCGGGTCGTAGTGCTCCTCGGGGGCGATCGTCGACCCGCCGGCGGTGCGGGTGAAGTGCACGTACTCCTCGGGGGCGCCGTCGTCGCCGCGCCGCAGCAGGCCGCGGTAGTCGCCGGCGATGCCCACGGGCATGAACAGGGGGGTGGGCACGAGGCCGATCTGCTCGGTGATCTCGTCGAGCAGTTCGAGCGGCGCCCGGCCGGGCCGGTCCCACTTGTTGATCACCGTGATGATCGGCAGACCGTTGTGCTTGCACACCTGGAAGAGCTTGAGGGTCTGCGGCTCGAGACCCTTGGCGGCGTCGATGAGCATGACCGCCGCGTCGACCGCGGTGAGGACGCGGTAGGTGTCTTCGGAGAAGTCGGCGTGGCCGGGGGTGTCGACCAGGTTGATGACGTACGGGTCGTCGCCCGGGTTCGAGCCCTCCGGTGCGTAGGTGAACTGCAGCGCGGTGGAGCTGACGGAGATGCCGCGGGCCTTCTCCATCTCCATCCAGTCCGACACGGTGGACCGGCGGCCCGACTTGCCGTGGACGGCGCCGGCCTCGGTGATCACCCGCGCGTGCAGCGCGAGCGCCTCCGTGAGCGTGGACTTGCCGGCGTCCGGGTGGGCGATCACGGCGAACGTCCTGCGGCGCGCGACTTCGGACGTGACGTCCCCGGCGGCGTCCGCACCCGTGGCGTGCCCGCCCGTTCCGGTGTCCTCGGCGGTCTCGGTCACGCGCACTCCTTCTGGCAGTCGACGGCCCTCGTCGTCGTCACCCAGCGTACGTCCGCCCACGGGTGAGCACACAATCCGGCGGTGCGACCCACGAGGTCGGTGTGGCGCGTGAAACGCGAGGTCAGGCGCGGCGCCTGCGCGGATCGAGCGCGCCAGTCGATAGCTTTCGTAACGAGTGCGCGTGCCCCGACCGATGAACCGTGAACGACGCTACGCGCGGCCGGGTGTCGTACCCGGTCGCTACGGTGCGCACGAGCCGCGTCGGACGACGCGCAGAGGCGGGGACTGGAATGGGCGAGGGCAGTGACCGGCACGAGCTGGAGGAGCGCAGGGTCGCGCTCCGGCGGCTGCTGCCCGTGGTCGAGCGGTTGCGGGGGCTCGACGGCGTGACGTGGGCGGGCGGGCAGCGACACCGCAACGGCGCGTACCTGGTGCGCTACCCGACCTACGACGAGGACACCCTGGCCGTGATGAAGGCGTTCGGCGGGGGCGTGCTCACCCGGCACGGGTACCTCGACGAGTTGGAGCGGCGCGGGTTGTCGGACGGCTCGCTCACCGACCTCACCGGGCTGGCCGAGCGGTCGGACGAGGACCTGACCCGCGCGCTGCTCACCTGGGTGGTCCGGTCCGAGCGGTTCGTCGACGGTGCGATCGCGGAGTCGCTGACGGAGGGATCGCTCGTGGCGCTTCTCGATCGGCTGCAGGAGCTCTATGAACTGTGACGTTGCTGAGCTGTGACGTCCGGGCGCCGTGAGGCCCGTGGTCGGCGCCGGTGACGGGATCGTGTGCGGCGGAAGAGATCGGCACCGGAGCCCAGGTGGGCCTCGCGCTCGAACCGCCGGGAGCGCGTCACGCGGAGTGGACCTGGTTCTGGGCCGTCTCCAGCCCGTGCTTGAGGAGGAGTTCCACGGCGTCGGCGGCGTCCTGGATGAGGAACGGCACATCGGGTTGCTCGAGCTTGGAGAAGCGCTTGAGTACGAAGTCAGCCACCGCCATGCGGCCCGGCGGACGGCCGACCCCGGCGCGGACGCGGATGTAGTCGCGGGTGCCGAGGGAGCCGGACAGCGAGCGCAGGCCGTTGTGGCCGCCCTCGCCGCCGCCGCGCTTGAGGCGGACCTGTCCGAAGTCGATGTCGATCTCGTCGTGGATCACGATGACGTCGGTGGGCGTGACCGAGAAGTACTTGGCGACCGCGGCGACAGGCCCGCCCGAGAGGTTCATGTAGCTGCGGGGGCGGGCCAGCACCACGGGCTTGTCGGCGAGCCGGGTCTGGGCGATCTCGCAGTTGGTCCGCTTGTGGGTGGAGAAGCTCGCCGGCATCGGCAGGGCGCGGGACGCCAACTCCTGCAGGACGTCCCAGCCGATGTTGTGGCGGGTGCCCTCGTAGTCGGGTCCGGGGTTGGCCAGACCCACGACGAGCGTGGGGCCGGGCGTGGGGCCGGGCGTGGAAGCGGTAGTCACGGGCCCATGATCCCAGACGGCGCCGGCCCGCCCGGGCGCACCTGTCCGATCAGTTCCGCAGCTCGGTGCGGGCGGTGTCGAGGACGGCGGCGGTGAGGGCGTCGAGGTCGGGTGACTGCAGTTTCCAGTGCTGCCAGAACAGGGGGACGTCGAGGAAGTGGTCGGGGGAGACGTCGACGATCTCGCCGGAGACCAGCCATGGGGTGGCGAGGTGCTCGGGGATCAGGCCCCAGCCCAGCCCGGCGACGATCGCCCGGACGTGATCGTGCGAGCTGGGGATGAAGTGCCGGGGCCCGGTGGGTTCCCGGCGGGCCAGGCGGCGATAGTGGTTGTTTTGGTGGCCGTCGCTGCGGTCGAAGTCGACGATGGGCGCCCGGCCGAGCGCGGCGGTGGTCGAGCCGTCACGCAGGTGCCGGGCGACGAACCCGGGGCTCGCGCAGGCCAGGTACCGCATGGATCCCAGGGGCTGCGAGCGGCAACCCTGGACCGGCCGGGACTGGCTGGTCACCGCGGCCATTACTTCGCCGCGCCGCAGCAACTCGCTGGACAGGGACTCGTCCTCGCGGCGGATGTCGAAGACCACCCGGCCGGCCGCGTGGACCTCGGTCATGGCATCGAGGAACCAGGTGGCCAGCGAGTCGGAGTTGCACGCCACGGCCAGGACCACGTGCTCCTGGGCCGACGCCGGGTCGTCGAGTTCGCCGGCGAGGGATTCCTCGAGGTGGAGCATCTGTCGCGCCGTGCGCAGCACGATCTCGCCGGAGGCGGTGGCGGAGATCGGCCGCTCGCGACGGACGAGGATCCGTCCCGCGGACTCCTCGAGTGCGCGGACCCGCTGGGACACCGCCGACTGGGTGATGTGCAGGTGGGCGGCGGCGGCCTCGAACGAGCCGAGGTCCACGACGGCGGCGAGGGTGCGGAGGTGATCGAGTTGCAGGCTGTTCATAAGCACAGCTGATGCTAGTACAGAAAGTGCAGTGGCACTACTGATGAAACCGGGCCTACGGTGACGTCGTGACCGCTACTTCCACACTTCTCATGGGCGTCGGCATGGGCCTCGGGCTCATCGCCGCCGTCGGCGCGCAGAACGCCTACGTCCTCCAGCGTTCGATCCGTGGCGATGTGGCGATGGTTCCCATCGTCGCCTTCTGCGTGGTGTCCGAGGCCGCGCTCATCCTGCTCGGGGTGGCGGGCGTGGGGGTGCTCATCGAATCGGCGCCGGCGGCGATCACGGTCATGAAGTGGATCGGGGTCGTGTTCCTGCTGGCCTACGGGGCGTTCGCCGCGTCCCGCGCGATCCGGCCCGGCGACGGGTTGCAGGTCGACGGCAACGCGCGGGTCCCGTCGACGCTCGGGGCGCTGGCGGCGTGCGCGGCGTTCACCTGGCTCAACCCGCACGCCTACCTCGACTGCGTGGTGTTCCTCGGCACGCTCGCCAACCAACAGGGGACCGACCTGCGCTGGGTGTTCGCGGCCGGGGCCTTCATCGCGGGCGTGCTGTGGTTCTCGCTCATCGGGTTCGGTGGCAAGGCGTTGCGGGGGCTGTTCGCCAGGCCCGGGGCGTGGCGGGTGCTCGACGCCGGCATCGCCGTGATGATGCTGGTCCTGGCGATCGGCCTCATCCGCGGCTGACCCACCGGCGTCGTGTACTTCCCGCCCGGTGACGGCCCGCCGGTGCAGTCGTATCGCTGATACCCCCCGGTGGCAGGTGCCCGGGAATGCCGTTCGGGTGCAGCCGCCCGCCGGCCTGGCGTCTCGCGTGACCCGCTGGGCAGGCCAGACGCCATCGTGGGGAGCGAGAGTAGCTGGGGCGGGCAGGCGCTCGACGCGCGAACAGCGACGGGCCCGGCACGACGCTTCAGTCGTGCCGGGCCCATGACCGGGTGCCGCCGGTCTGGCGGCGCCAGCCTGGATCAGACGGCGCCAGCCTTGTTCAGGCGGCGTCCGCGTGGTTCACGCGGGGGAGGATCAGCCCTCCTCGGCGGCCTTCGCGGCGTCCTCGGCGGCCTCGCCCTGGGGCGCTGCCTCCTCGTCGTCCTCGAGGTCGGACTCGGACGGCGCCTCGATGACGTTGACCAGCAGGGTCTCCGGATCGGAGACCAGGGTGGCGCCGGCGGGCAGCGTGATGTCGGCGGCGGTGAACTGGGTGCCGGCCTCGACGTCCTCCACCGAGAGCGTGAACTCCTCGGGGATGTCGGTGGCCTCGACCTCGATCTCGATGTAGTCGGCGTCCGTCGTGACCAGGGTGCCGGGGGCGGCCTCACCCTCGAGGACGACGTAGACCTCGACGACGACCTTCTCGCCCTTGCGCACGACGAGCAGGTCGGTGTGCTCGATGATGCGGGTCAGCGGGTGCACGTCGATCTGCTTGGGCAGCGCGAGCTGCTCCTCGCCCTCGATGTCGAGGGTGAGCAGGGAGTTGGTGCCGTGCGCGCGGAGCACGGCGGCGAACTCGAGCGCGTCGAGCAGGAGGTGGCGGGGCTCGGTGTGGTGGCCGTAGAGCACCGCGGGGACCTTGCCCTCACGACGGGCGCGGCGGGCGGAGCCCTTGCCGAACTCGGTGCGGGTGGAGGTCTTGAGGTTGTTGATTTCCTTGGCCATGACTGCCTTTTCGTCGGGTGGGAGAGCGGGACGCTCTACGGGTGATGACCTCCTCGGCGATCGAGACGATCGCCGGGCCGGTCCACCGGGACCACGCCGACAATGATCGCGTCGATAACGGAGTGGCCCGGGTTGATGCGGGTCCTCCCTCGCCGAGATGACCCGACCAGCCTAGCGCCGAGGGGTGCGGGGCCCAAAATCGCAGCGAACCCGCCGCCCCGGGTGTGGGGCGGCGGGTCAGTCGCTGTCCCGGCTAGGTGGGCCAGCAGGTGCAGCGGGTCAGCCTGGGTGGTGGGCCAGCAGGTGCAGCGGGTCAGCCTGGGTGGTGGGTCAGAGGATCTCCTCGACCGCCGCCGTGGGACGCGCGAGGCGGGTGCCCTTGTCGGTGACGACGAAGGGCCGCTCGATGAGCCGGGGGTGGGCGACCATCGCGGCGAGCAGGTCGTCATCGGAGGCGTCGATGAGGCCGAGCTCGGTGAACTCGGCTTCCTTGACGCGCACCGCCTCCCGCACCGTCAGACCGGCGTCGGAGATGAGGGTGCGCAGCTGCTCGACGTCCGGGGGAGTGTCGAGATACTTGATGACGGTCGGCTCCACACCCCGCTCGCGGAGCAGCTCCAGCGCCTGCCGGGACTTGGAGCAGCGGGGGTTGTGGTAGATCGTGGCGCGCCCCGCCGGGTCCGCGGTCATGTCAGGCGTTCCCGTTGAAGAGGCTGGTCACCGACCCGTTCTCGAAGACCTCGTGGATGGTCCGGGCCAGCAGCGGCGCGATGGACAGCACGGTGAGGTTCTCGAACCGCTTCTCCGGCGGGATCGGCAGCGTGTCGGTGGTGATGACCTCCTTGGCCCCGCAGTTGGCGAGACGCTCGGCGGCCGGATCGGAGAAGATGCCGTGGGTGGTGGCGATGATGACGTCCCCGGCACCGGCGTCCTTGAGGACCTTGACGGCGCCGGCGATGGTGCCACCGGTGTCGATCATGTCGTCCATCAGGACGCAGGTCTTGCCCTCCACGTCACCGACCACGCGGTTGGACTTCACCTGGTTGGGCACGTTGGGATCGCGGGTCTTGTGGACGAACGCGAGCGGCGCGCCGTCGAGGGCATCGGCCCACTTCTCGCCCACCTTGACGCGGCCGGCGTCGGGGGAGACCACGACGATGTTGTCGGTCCCGTAGTGCTGCCGGACGTAGTCCGAGAGCTGGCCCTGGGCGTGCATGTGGTCCACGGGACCGTCGAAGAAGCCCTGGATCTGGTCGGTGTGCAGGTCGACCGTGATGATGCGGTCCGCGCCGGCGGCCTTGAGCAGGTCCGCGATGAGACGGGCCGAGATCGGCTCGCGGCCGCGGTGCTTCTTGTCCTGCCGCGCGTACGGGTAGAACGGCAGGACAGCGGTGATCCGCTTGGCGCTTCCCCGCTTGAGCGCGTCGATCATGATGAGTTGCTCCATGATCCACTTGTTCAGCGGCGCCGGGGCACTCTGCAGCACGAACGCGTCACAGCCGCGGACGGACTCCTCGAAGCGGACGAAGATCTCGCCGTTGGCGAAGTCCCTGGCGGTCTGGGGGGTGACCTCGACGCCCAGTTCGGCGGCGACCTGGTCGGAGAGTTCGGGGTGTGCGCGCCCCGCGAAAAACATCAGGTTCTTCTGGTTGTCGATCCACTCGCTCACTGCGTGAGTCCGTCCTTCTGGGAGTCGTTCCGGGCACGACGGGCGGCCTCTGCA
This sequence comes from Dietzia sp. 111N12-1, assembly GCF_001658045.1. Taxonomy (NCBI): domain Bacteria; kingdom Bacillati; phylum Actinomycetota; class Actinomycetes; order Mycobacteriales; family Dietziaceae; genus Dietzia; species Dietzia sp. 111N12-1. The sequence goes on from NZ_LSSV01000021.1 coordinate 64,075, forward strand.
GAACCGGAATCGGGCCGGTTCTCGATCACCCAGTCGTCGATGTTCCTCTGCCGTCCGCCCGAGACCGCGAGGGCTCCGGGTGGGACGTCGTCCTTGATCACGGTACCCGCGCCCGAATAGGCCCCGTCTCCGACGGTCACAGGTGCGACGAACATGGTGTCCGAACCGGTGCGGCAGTGATCGCCGATCACTGTACGGTTCTTGTTCACCCCGTCGTAATTGACGAACACGCTCGACGCCCCGATGTTGGTGTGCTCGCCGATCGTCGCGTCGCCCACGTAGGTCAGGTGCGGCACCTTGGTGTTCGCCCCGATCGTCGACTTCTTGACCTCGACGAACGTGCCGATCTTGCTCCGTTCGCCCAGGTCCGCCTCGGGCCGCAGGTAGGCGAACGGGCCCACCTCCGCGCCAGCCCCGATTGTGGCGCGCACCGCATGTGAACGCACGACCGTGGCACCCTCGCCGACCACCGTGTCCTGCAGCGTGGTGTCCGGTCCGACGGTCGCACCGTCGCCGATCTCGGTGGCGCCCGTCAGATGGGTGCCCGGCAGGATCGTCACGTCGCGGCCCGTGGCCACGCCCACGTCGAGCCACGTGCTGGACGGGTCGACGATCGTCGCGCCGCCCCGCATCGCCGACTCGCACAGGCGACGGTTCATCTCCCCGGCCAGGGCCGCGAGCTGCACGCGATCATTGACGCCCGCGACCAGATCGGGGTCCTCGACACGGTGCCCGCGGATGAGGCCGTTGTCGCGTCGCGCGAGCTGGATGACGTCGGTGAGGTACAGCTCGCCCTGCGAATTGTCCGTGCCCAGCTGCCCGAGCTTGTCCCGCAGGACGAGGGCGTCGAAGGCGTAGATGCCGGAGTTGACCTCGTCGATCGCCCGCTCGTCCTCCGAGGCGTCCTTGTGCTCGACGATCCGCAGCACCTCGCCGTCGTCGTTCCTCACGATGCGGCCGTACCCCGTGGGGTCGGGCGCCGTCGACGTCAGGACGGTGACCGCGGCGCGCGGTCGCAGGTCGTGGCGCGTCACGACCTCGCGCAGGGTGTCGGCGTCGAGCAGGGGGATGTCCGAGGTGGTGACGAGCACGGTGCCCGAGAAGTCGGCGGGCAGTCCCGACATGCCGGCCGCCACGGCGTCGCCCGTCCCGTTCTGCTCCTCCTGCACCGCGGTGGAGACCGGAACGCCGAGCTCGGCCGACAACTCGTCGACCGCCGCCGAGACCTGGTCGCGCTGATGGCCGACGACCACGACGATCGCGTCCGGTTCGAGCCCCGCCGCGGCGTGCAGTGCGTGACCGAGCATCGTCCGCCCGCACACCCGGTGCAGCATCTTGGGCGTGGCGCTCTTCATGCGGGTGCCGGAGCCGGCGGCCAGGACGATGACCGCGGTCTGTGCATGGTCGGGCGCTGAACGGTCGGTCTCGGGTGTGGTCATCAAGTCTCCTCGGCGCGCCGCGCGCACGGTGGTGGTGATGGATGGGTCCGGGTACGTCCGGCGAGCGGACAGGGTCCCAAGGCGGACAGAGCCCCAAGGATAGAGGGTGACTCCGACGATTCGAACCGTCTTGAGGCGGAGTAGCCTGCCCCGCGTGTCAGTCCTGAGGCGCCAGTTGGCGGATACGCGGCCACTGCGGCAGCCAGACTTCCGCAGGCTGTGGCTCGCCAACATCGTCACGGTCATCGGGGCGCAGTTGTCGATCGTCGCGGTGCCGCAGCAGGTCTTCGAGATCACCCGCAGCTCTGCGTATGTGGGGCTCACCGGCGTGTTCGCGCTGGTGCCGCTCGTGGTGTTCGGCCTGTGGGGCGGTGCGCTGGCCGACGCCCTCGACCGGCGTCGCCTGCTCATGGTCACCACCACCGGGCTGATCGTGACCTCACTGCTGTTCTGGGCTCAGGCCGCGGCGGGCAACCGGAACGTCTGGGTGGTGATGGTGCTCCTGTCCGTGCAGCAGGCGTTCTTCGCGGTCAACCAGCCCACCCGCTCGGCGATCATCCCCCGGATCGTCCCCTCCGACCAGCTGGCCTCCGCCTCGGCCCTGAACATGACCGTGATGCAGTTCGGGGCGATCGTCGGGCCCCTGTCCGCGGGCATCCTCATCCCGGTCCTGGGACTGTCCACGATGTACCTGTTCACCGCCGTCGCGCTGCTGGCCACCCTGTACGCGGTGTTCCGGCTCCCGCCGCAGCCGGTGGCGGGGGAGCGGGGGTCGGTGGGGCTGCGGTCGGTGATCGACGGGTTCGCGTACCTGGCCACCCGCCGCATCCTCCTGGCCTCGTTCCTCGTGGACATCGTCGCGATGGTCTTCGGCATGCCGCGGGCACTGTTCCCGCAGATCGCCACCGAGTCCTTCGGCGACCCCGCGACGGGCGGGACCGCCCTCGGTCTGTTGTTCGCCGCGATGAGCGTGGGCGCCGTGGCCGGCGGGGTGTTCTCCGGGTGGATCCCTCGCGTGCGCCGGCAGGGCCTGGCGGTGCTGGTGTGCGTGGCGCTGTGGGGCGCGGCGATGGTCGCGTTCGGGGTGTTCGTGGGCGCGGCCTCGCCCGGCGGCTCCGCGTGGTGGCTGTGGCTGGCGCTCGCCGCGCTGGCGTTCGGCGGCGCCGTCGACATGATCTCGGCCGCGTTCCGCCAGGCGATCCTGCTGGATTCGGCCACCGACGAGATGCGCGGCCGTCTGCAGGGCGTGTTCATCGTGGTCGTGGCCGGTGGCCCGCGGATCGGCGACGTCGCGCACGGCGTGGCCGCCGCGTCGGTCGGCACGGCGGTCGCCGCGTCGGGTGGTGGCGTGCTGGTGGTGATCGGCATGGTGATCTGCGCGATCGCCTTCCCGGCGTTCCTGCGCTACACCGTCCGCAGCGCGGTCGAGCGGAGCACCAAGGGTTAGACCGCCGGGTACTGCTCACGGCGCAGGAACCGCGCCAGGTGCACCGCGTTGGCCGACAGCGTGGTGATGGTCGAGGCCACGGCCGACGGCGTGGAGTCGAGGTCTTTGTAGTCCACCGGGTTCATGGCCTCGTTGTTCCAGTAGGTGCAGCCCTGCGCCGGGATCGTGAACCCGATGTCGTTCAGGCCCTGGAACATGTCGGCGACGATCTTGTGCGCGCCGTCCTCGTTGCCCACCACCGCGACCACGGCGACCTTGCCGAACATCGCGGGACGGCCCTCGTCGTCGGTGGCCGACAGCTGCGCGTCGAGACGCTCCAGCACCCGCTGCGCGATGCTGGACGGATTGCCGAGCCACGTCGGCGTGGACAGCACGAGGACGTCGGCGGTTCGGACCTTCTCGAGGATGGCGGGCCACTCGTCGCCGTCGCCCATGTCATCGTCGACCCCCGGACGGACGTCGAAGTCCGCGACCCGGACGGTCTCCCCGGTCACGCCGTGACCGGCGAGTTCGTCGAGGACCTGCCGGGCGATGAGGTCGCTGCTCGACTCGGCGGGCGAGGCCTTGAGCGAGCACACCAGGGCGAGTGCCTTGAGATCGGTGTCCATGCCCGGACGATAGGGCCACCCCACCCGCCGGACAACCGGTTCCGCGGGCCCGCGCCACCATGACCGGTGGAGGGCCGCGGGTGCGCCCCCTACGGTGGGGCCACTACGGCTGACGAGCGGAAGGGGCACGCGTATGACCACGGACAGGACGGTGGCCGACCTCGTCGTCGAACGACTGGCTGCCTGGGACGTCGAACGGATCTACGGCTACGCCGGGGACGGCAACAACCCGCTGCTCGGCGCGTTGCAGCGCGCCGAGATCGCCCCGACGTTCGGGCGGGCCCGCCACGAGGAGTCGGCGGCGTTCATGGCGGTGGCCGACGCCAAGTACTCGGGCGCGGTCGGGGTGATGACCTCCACGCAGGGCCCCGGCGCGATACACCTGCTCAACGGCTTGTACGACGCCAAACTCGACAGCGTGCCCGTGGTGGCGCTCGTCGCGCAGCAGCACACCAGCGTGCTCGGGTCGGGCTACCAGCAGGAGATCAACCTCGGCAACGTCTTCGCGGACGTGGCCGGGCCGTACCTGCAGACGGTGTCGTCGGCCGAGCAGGCGCCCATGGTGATCGACCGGGCGTTCCGCTCCGCGTTGACGCACCGGACCCCCGTCGTCGTCATCCTTCCCCACGACGTGCAGAACGCCGAGGCCCCGGAGCTGGGCGAGGACCTCGACCAGGAGCACGGGGTGGTGGTCACCGCCCCCGAATGGACCCACGGGGTCACCGTGCCCCGCGACGACGACGTGGCGCGCGCCGTGGAGGTGCTCGACGCGGGGGAGCGGATCGCGATCCTGGCCGGGCGCGGCGTCGCCGGTGCGCAGGCGGAATTGATGGAGCTCGCCGAGCGCCTGGACGCCGGCGTGACGATGAGCCTGTTGGGTAAGCCCTACGTAGACGAGTCCTCGCCGGTGGTGGGCGGGACCATGGGCCATCTGGGGACGACGGCGAGCGCGCGCATCCTCCAGAACTGCGACACCCTCCTCATCGTCGGATCGAACGACCCCTGGACCGAGTTCTACCCGGAGCCCGGGCAGGCGCGGGCCGTGCAGATCGACCTCGACCCGGTGCACCTGGCCAACCGGTATCCGATCGAGGTCGGCATGGTGGGCGACGCCGCGGCCGCGCTACGCGAACTCACCGGACGCGTGGCCGACCGCGACCGCTCCGCCTGGCGCGGCGACGTGGAGAAGTGGGTGGGGCAGTGGTGGGAGATCTCCCGCATGCGCTCCGAGGTGCCGGCGCGCGGGCTGAACCCGGAGCTGGTCGCGCGGCGACTGGGCGAGCGCCTGCCGCACGATGCGCGGCTCGCCGTGGACGTGGGCAGCAGCGTCTACCACTACGTCCGACAGATCAGCCTGCCGACGAACGTGCCGGCGCACCTGTCGAGCACGCTGGCGTCGATGGGCTGCGGGATCCCCTACGCGATCGCCGCCAAGGCCACCGCGCCCGCCAAGCCGGTCGCGGTCCTGGCCGGTGACGGGGCCATCCAGATGCTGGGGATCAACGAGCTCATCACCGTCTCCGAGGCGTGGCCGAGCTGGGAGGACCCGACGATGGTGATCGTGGTGCTCAGCAACCGGGACCTGGCGGAGGTGAGCTGGGAGCAGCGCGAGAGCGAGGCCCAGCCGCGGTTCGCCCGGTCGCAGGACGTGCCGCCGTTCGACGTGGCCGGTTACGCCGAGCTGCTCGGGCTGCGCGGGGTGCGCGTGGACGACCCCGACCAGCTCGTTCCCGCCCTGGAGGAGGCGTTCCTCGCGGACCGGCCGACCGTGATCGATGCGATCACCGACCCGGACATGCCGTTGCTGCCGCCGTTCCCGCACGGTAGGGAGATGGTGGAGTCGATGCGTACGGGCCTGCGCGCGGAGGGTGCTGCCGGAGAGCACGCCCTCGAGCTGCTGGAGGCCTACGCCCGGATGGAAGAGGAGCGATTCACGTGACCGGAATGAACGTACCCGGGCAGCCCGGGCAGGACCCGGCCTTCCAGCCCGATGCCGAGGTGGAGAAGAAGCCGCGGCGCGCACGGCAACCGGCGTTGGCGGTGTTCGCGATGATCGCGATCCTGCTGCTGGTGCTGGCCGTGGGGATCTTCGGCGGGATCTTCTAGCTCCCCCGCCAGGACTCGAACCTGAAATGCCTGAACCAAAATCAGGAGTGTTGCCGATTACACCACGGGGGAACGGCCCGCGAACGGGCCGTCACCAGTCTGGCACATGAGATCGGGCCCACCGATGCGCACCTGCGCACCGGTGGGCCCTGCCCGCCGTGAGCAGCAGTGTTGCCGCCGGTCGGGGGGAGCGGAATTCGCGCGTGGCTATCCTCGGGGTATCAGAAAAAGGGGTGGGGCATGACGGGCGCGGGCGTACCGACACCGAGGACCAGGATGTCCGCCGCCAAGCGGCGGCAGCAGCTGGTGGAGGTCGGCCGACGGATCTTCGCCGAGAACGGCTACGACGCCGCGACGGTGGAGGACATCGCCGCCGCTGCGGGCGTGTCCAAGCCGGTGGTCTACGAGCACTTCGGAGGCAAGGAGGGGCTCTACGCGGTCGTGTGCGACCGGGAGCTCGCCTACCTCGGCGCGGAGATCACCGAGGCGCTGCAGGGTGAGGGCTCGCGGCGGCGCATCGAGCGCGCGGCGATGGCGCTGCTGCGCTACGTCGAGGAACGCACGGACGGCTTCCGCATTCTCGTGCGCGAATCGTCCCCGGTGGGTGGGGGCTCGTATTCGACCCTGCTCAACGACGCCACCGCGAGCGTGACCTACATCCTCGAGGAGGAGTTCGTCGCCCGCGGGTTCGACCCCATCACCACCAGCGTGTACGCGCAGGCCCTGGTCGGGATGGTCTCCGGGACCGCCCAGTGGTGGCTCGACGCCCGCACGCCGCCCAAGGAAGAGGTCGCCGCGCACATCGTCAACCTCTGTTTCAACGGGCTCTCGCATCTCGATCCCTCGCCGACGCTGGAGGTCGACGTCCTCGAGAAGTACAGCGGGCCGAGCCACCCCGGCGGCACGCCGCAGGGTCGCGACATGCGCCCGGGGCCCGGAAGCCCGTAGTAGGTCGCTCCCCGGCCCTTGCCGGGGGATGAGGGTGGCGCGGTTCAGGCTGCGACGGCCACCCGGTGCTCGAGCCGGTCGGAGTCGGCGCGGAGACGGAACGCCACGGCGGCCATGACCCCGCCGACGGCGAGGCCGAACCAGCCGGCGAAGGTGACGAACGTGTCGACCGCTGCCGGGCCCACGACGCCCAGCCCGAGACCCACCACCGCCAGGACGACGCCGAGCGTCACCATGGCCCACGAGTCGGGGATCTCGGAGCGCAGGGTCTGGGCGCCGTAGGCGACGAGGGCGCCGGAGGCCACCAGCCAGGTGGCGAACAGCAGAACCAACGCGGTGGCCGAGATGCCGGGCCAGAACAGGACGACCAGCCCGAGGATCATGAATCCGGCGCCGGCGAGGATGAGGCCACCGCGGCCGGGGGTCCGGTCCGGAAGCGCCACTCCGGTCGTCATGGTCATGGCGCCGTCACCGATGGCGAAGGCCGCCACGAGGAACACCGCGAGCGTCATGCCCGTGGTGGGGGAGGCCAGTGCGGTCGCGCCCAGGGCGATCGCCAGTGCTCCGCGGATGAGCTGGATCCACCAGTTCCGGGTCAGTGATTCGATCATTTCTCCACCTTTCCTGCGCTGACGTCTGCCGCCGCGCGGTACTGTAGTGATTACTACGGTAAGTCTGATCCGGGGCGATTCGCAATGAGTCGCCGGACACAGGGAGCGGGGGAGCGGATGGCGGGGAAGCCGACGGGGTCCACTGGCAGGCGCACCCGTGCCAAGGGCCGGGAGTCCCGGCGCCGGATTATCGAGGCGGCCGCCGAGGTGGCCGGTGAACGCGGGTATGAGGGGACCTCGATCGCGCAGGTCAGTAAGGCGAGCGGGCTCCCGGCGAGCTCGATCTACTGGCATTTCGCGGACAAGGACGCGCTGCTGGCGGCGGTTGTCGAGGAGAGCGTCGAGCTGTGGCTGGGTCAGGTCACCCGCGGGGAGGGTGAAGCCCTCCGGGAGCGCGTGACCGCCTTCTGCCTGGGCGTGGCCCGGACGTTCCGCGAGTCCCCGGACTTCCTCCGGCTGGGCCTGATGCTGGCGCTGGAGCAGCGTCCCGTGGAGCCGGCCGCCCGGGGAATCTATCTGCGCCTGCGCGGGGACGCCCTGGAGCGCATCGCGGCGGAGTTCCGGCGGGTCCGTCCGCGGCTACCCGAGGCGGATGCCCGGGTGCTCGCCACCTATGCCCTCGCCGGAGGCGATGGGATCTTCCTCGCGTCCCTGACCGGGGACGCCGACGTCACCGAGCTGTTCCGTCTCCACACCGAGGCGATAGTGCACCTCGTCTCTCGAGCCGAGGCGGAGGCGTCGGCTCCGGAGCCGGAACCGCAGCCGCAACCACAGCCGGAGCCGCAACCACAGCCGGAGCCGGAGACGCAGGCGGACTAGTTGCAGCCGGCCATCAGGTGCGACGGAAGACCTCGAGGAGGAAGCGTTCCTCGCGGTGGTGGACGATCCGCGTGAGGTCGGTGCGGCGTGCGAGTGCGGCGTGGACGTCCTCGCCGTGGCAGGCGTGGTCGTCCGACCGCCCCAGCCAGTGGCAGGCCGCGACGGTCCCGCCGGGTTCGGCCAGCGTCAGCAGTGCGGTGAGTAGCTCGTCGAGCCCGTCGGCTGGCGGGTAGTAGAGGAACTCCGAGAGCACCAACAGGTCGCAGGACCGCCCGGGCCACGGGTCCAACGCGTCGGCGGTGCGCACGTGCACGTGGTCCAACCCCGCGCGGTCGATGCGCGCGCGGGCCTGCCCGGCGGCGGTGTCGACGACGTCCACCGCGTGCACCTCGTCGCACCGCCCGGCGAGCATCTCGGTGAGCACCCCCACCGAGCAGGCGGGCTCGAAACACACGCGGTACCGCTGCTCGGGGAGAGAGGCGACGAGGAGCCCGTAGCGCCGCAGTTCGTACCACGAGCCGGCGAAGTCCCAGGGGTCTGCCGACCCGGAGTACATCTCCTCGAAGTAGTGGCCCGGGGTGCTCACCAGAACACCGTCTCGGAGCGCGTGACCAGGCGGTCGAGGATCCAGTCGGGCAGGATCGCCTCGTCCCCCGGCCGATCGGACAGCGGAGCGACCTGGGTGACGAACTCCGCGACGGCAGCGTGCTTGACGGCGAGTTCGGCGTCGGTGAGCACGACGCGGCGCCGCCGGTTCCAGGGCACGCGCCGATCGCCGGGCTCGGCCCAGTGCCAGGTCCACACCGGGTACTCCGCCAGGCGCGCTCCGGTGGCGGCGCAGGCCCGGGCGGCCGCGCGTCCGGAGGCCTCGTGATCGGGGTGGCCGTCTCCGCGCCACGTGCTGAGCACCACGCAGTCCTCGCCGGGGACGTCACCGATGGCCTCGGTGATCGCGTCGGCCAGACGCGTCTCGTGCCCGCGGACCCCGCCGTCTGGCAGTCCGGCCCGCACCGGCTCGGGAAGGCCCAGGGCCGCGCAGGCGCGCCGGCTCTCGGAGATCCGCAGCGCGGCGAGCCGCGCGGGCGTCACCGTGGGGGAGTCGGGGTGCGAGGCGTCGCCGTCGGTGACGGCCACGATCACCACCTCCACCCCGGCTGCGGCGAACCGGGCGGCGGTGACGCCCACGCCGAGGATCTCGTCGTGGGGATGCGGCGCGACCACGACCACCCGCCGGACCCCGGACGGGACGGTCAGCTCCGGGTCGGCGGTACGCCCGCCGAACCAGGCATCCCAGTCGGCGTGGGGAGTGCCGCGGTCGTCGAGTCCGATGCCGGTCCAGTGGGTGGAACCGGCCTCGGCGGGATCGGTGGTCATCGCGCCCACCCGCCGTGGGTGCGGGCGGTGGCGCCCAGCCCGGCGAGGTCACGCTCGGCGTGGAACTGCCGGATGTACACCTCGGCGTCGAGGACGTTCTGCCCGTGGCGCGGGTCCATCGCGAGCGGTCCCGGGCCGAGCGCCCGGCCGACGCGTCGGATGGTCTCGTCCACCGCGGCCTCGACTATCGCCCGCACGCGCACGGCCCGGTGGCGCGCGACGGTGAGGTCGGCGCCGGGTCCGTCGCGATCGACTTCCGCGGCGGCGGCGTCCAGCGCCCACGACGCCCCTCCCAGGGCCACGTCCACGGCGCCGAGGTGGGCCAGCGCGTGGGGGTCGACGTCGGGCCGGGTCGCCCGCGCGATCAGGGGCCGGGCCACGGCGATCCCGGCGCCCAGCCAGCAGGCGGCAACCCCGATCCCACCGTGCCAGAACCCGGCCCGCTCGAGGTAGGAGCGGTGGTCCCCGACGGAGCGGGCCGGCACGTCGGTGAATTCGACGGAGGTGGTACGGCTGCCCGCCATCCCCGGGTGCGCCCAGCCGCCCGCCCGGGGCGCGACACCGGGCTGGCGCAGGTCGACGGCGAAGAGGCGCGGCTCGTCGTCGTCGAACGCGGTGACCAGGGCGTGCGTGCACACGTCGCCGCCGGAGCACCAGGCCTTGACCCCGTCGAGCACCCACCCGCCGCCCGAGTCTCCGCCCGAGCCCCCGCCCGAGCCCCCGCCCACGCGCCGGGCGCGGAGCACGGGCATCGGCGGTTCGGCAGCCCACGCGCCCCACAGTTCGTCGCGCCCCACGCGGGTGCCGGAGATCTCGGCGAGGATCGCGTCGGCGTCGGCGTGGGCCTCGACCAGGCGGCCGGCGGAGACGTCCCGGGTGCACATCGCGGTGAGCTCGGACCATCTCGTCCGGGTGTCGCCGCGGGCGGGCAGGGGCAGGTCGGCGCGGCCGGCGCGGACCCATTCGCGGGCCAGGTCGGCGGACGAAGCGGCGTCCGGGGAGCCGCCGGGGGGCACGTCAGTGTTGCTCACGGGGCCTCCTTGCTCGCGGACACGCGGTCATGACGCGGTGGTCCCTGCGCTGGCGGCGCGTTCGGTGGCGGCGCGTTCGGTGGCGGCGCATTCCGTGGCGGCGAGGTGACCGGCGAAGCCTCCGGGGGCGCGCGCGGTCCGGCGGGCCGAGGTCATCACCGGCGCGGCGGTGGACCACGCGACCGTCAGCCCGGCCGCCTGCGCGCGCCGGACCAGCTGGACGTCCTCGTGCACGGGGAGCGGGTCGAAGCCGCCGAGCTGCCGGTAGGCGCGGGTGGAGATGCCGATGTTGGCGCCGTGGATGTGCCGGTGTCCGGGACCCGGGTGGTAGCCCTCGAGGTAGCTCAGCCGGGTGGCGGGGGTCCAGTCCGACCAGTCGTCGACCGCGATCAGGCCCGCCACCACGTCGGCGCCGGAGCGGGCGACCGCCAGCTGGTCGGTGAGAGCCACGTGCGGGGCACGCGGGAGTCGGCGTCGGTCGCGTACCAGCGCCGCGAGGGGACGGCACGGAGCCGGGCGACGACGATGAGGGCCGCCGCAGCGAGTCGAACCCGCGCGCGCGGGCGATGCCGACGTTGCGGGCGCTCGTCCGCACGATCCGGGCCCGCCCCCGCGCGATCTCCTCGGTGGCATCGCGGCAGGAGTCCAGCACGACCGTCACGGTCACCGGGACCGGGGTGGCGGCGATGCAGTCCTCGAGCGCGTCGAGGCAGCCCGCCAGCAGGTCCTGCTCATCGTGGGCGGGGATCACGACGTCGACCCCGGTGTACTCCACGGCCGGTCAGAGGTTGGCGAAGAAGTCGGCCCAGTAGAAGTCCCAGAACGCCCACAGGATGACCCCGGCCACCGCGAGGTACCAGACCACCACGGGCACCAGGTGCCACCGCTGCAGTGCGCGCACCCACCGCGCCCGGGTGAGCTTGGCCAGCACGTGCAGCAATGTGTACCAGAACATGGGGATGGTGGCCGCCCACACGACCATGCACCACGGGCACAGCACCTGGATCTGGAAGATCGACTGGTAGGCCAGCCAGTGAACGAATCCGGCGGCGAACGTCAGCCCGAGCAGCGCGCCCACCCAGTACCAGCGCGGGAACCGCACCCCTGTGGCGGCGGCGACGCCGATCGCGATCACGATGCCGAACCCGATCAGCCCGATGAACGGGTTGGGGAACCCGAACGCCGCCCCCTGCTCGGAGTTGATGACGCTCTTGCAGCTCATGAGAATGGAGAAGTTGCACGCCGGCGTGTAGTCCGGGTTCTCCAGCAGCCGGATCTTGTCCAGGCTGAGCTCGAACGACGCGACCAGCGCGAGGGCCGAGCCGAGGGTGAGGAGCACGCCGATCCACCGGTCGGTGAACACGCGCGCGCCGATGGTGTCGGGGGCGGCGTCGTCGGCGGTGGCCGCGGCGGGGGAGATCGTCACCGGGCCCGCGGGGGCGCCCTGGGTGTCGCCGTGCCCGGGGTCGACGGGCCGGGGGTCGACGTGCTCGGCGTCTGTGGTCTCGCGCATACGCACAGGCTACCGGGGCGGGTGCGCGGTTAGAGTGGTGGATCTGCGGCCCTTCAGGTGTGCGTCCCACCACCCGTGCGACCCGCACACCCCCGCTCGACGAACCCCCTACCCGGAGGATCCACACGCGTGACCACCACCGCCACCGCCACCACTCCCGCGACCGCCGCACTGTCCGGTCTGGCGGGTGCGGTCCTGGCCAACCCGGCGCTGGCCGACCTGCGCGACGGTCTGGACCGCGACGCGGCGGTGGTCCGCGCGCCCGAGGCGCTGCGGCCGTTCCTCGTCGCCGCCGTGGCGCAGCGTGCCCCCTTGTTGGTGGTGACGGCCACGGAGCGCGAGTGTGAGGAACTGGCCGACGAGCTGTCGGGGTTGTACGACGGCCCGGGCCTGTCCACCGAGGCGGTGGTGCAGTTCCCGAGCTGGGAGACGTTGCCGCACGAGCGTCTCTCGCCGGCGGCGGACACGATCGGTCGCCGGCTCGAGGTGCTGAACTCGGTGTTGTCGGGGCGGCCCCCGGGGATCGTCGTGGCGGCGGCGCGGTCGGTGGTGCAGCCGATCTCACCCGGCGCGGCCCGCCGGGAGCCGGTGCGGCTGGTCAAGGGCGCCGAGCTGGACCCCACCGACCTCATGGTTCGGCTGGCCGAGTTCGCGTACCTGCGTGAGGACATGGTCGCCCGGCGCGGGGACGTGGCGGTGCGCGGCGGCATCGTGGACGTCTTCCCGACCACCGCGGACCACCCGCTGCGCATCGAGTTCGACGGCGACACGATCGCCGAGATCCGCGAGTTCTCCGTGGCCGACCAGCGCTCCCTGCCCGACGGCGAGGTGGAGTCCGCGGTGCTGTTCCCGTGCCGCGAGCTCCTGCTCGACGATGCCGTGAGGGCCCGGGCGGGGGAGCTGGCCGCCGAGCACCGCGCCAACCCGACGCTCGCCGAGCTGCTCGATTCGCTGGCCGAGGGCATCCCGCGCGACGGCATGGAGGCCCTGACCTCGGTGCTCGTGCCGGAGGACATGACGACCCTGCCGATGCTCATGCCCGCCGACACCCGCGTGGTGGTGTGCGATCCGGACAAGGTCCGCCGCCGCGCCGCCGACCTGGCCTCCGCCGGTCGGGAGTTCCTCGAGGCCTCGTGGACCGCGGCCACCATGGGCGGCGACGCCCCCGTGGACAGCGAGACGCTGGACCTGTCCGGGTCGGGCTACCGCACCTTCTCCGCCGTCCGCTCCGAGGCCACCGAGGCGGGCCGCGCGTGGTGGCAGCTCGTCCCGCCCGGGTTCCTCACCGATCCCGAGGACGGCGCGGTCATCACCGTCCCCGCCGGCGACCCGCCCGCCCCGCGCGGCAAGGACTCCGAGATGGAGGCCATGTTCGTCCGGCTCCGCGCGCTCGTCGGCGGCGGCGGCCGGGCCGCGATGGTCGTGCCCGGTCACGGCACCGTCGCCCGCATCCTGGAACGCCTGTCCGAGGCCGAGGTCCCCGCCACGGCCGCGACGGCGGGATCCGAGCCCGCCTCCGGACTCGTGTCGGTCTACGAGGCTGTCCTGCACGGCGGGTTCTCGCTCACCACCGGCGCTAGCGCCGCCGGGGTGGCCGATGACCTCGTCGTCGTCTCCGAAACGGACCTCACCGGCAACCGCCTCGGCTCCACCACCCGCCCCAAGGCCCGCCACTCCAAGCGCCGCAACCAGGTCGACCCGCTGGCACTGAAGGCCGGCGACTGGGTGGTGCACGACCAGCACGGCATCGGCAAGTTCGTGGAGATGGTCGAGCGGCAGGTGCGCGGTGGCGACGGCTCCTCACGGCGCGAATACCTGGTCATCGAGTACGCGCCCGGCAAGCGCGGCGCGGCCGGGGACCGGCTCTACGTGCCCATGGAGTCGCTCGGGCAGCTCAGCCGCTACGTCGGCGGCGAAGCCCCGACGCTGTCCAAGATGGGCGGCGCCGACTGGCAGAACACCAAGCGCAAGGCCCGCAAGGCCGTCCGCGAGATCGCGACCGAGCTGGTCCAGCTGTACGCCAAGCGGCAGTCCGCGCCCGGGCGCGCGTTCGGCCCCGACACCCCGTGGCAGCGCGAGATGGAGGACGCGTTCCCCTTCACGGAGACCGTCGACCAGCTCACGGCGATCGAGGACGTCAAGCACGACATGGAGAAGACCGCCCCCATGGACCGCGTGGTGGTGGGCGACGTCGGCTACGGCAAGACCGAGGTCGCCGTGCGCGCCGCGTTCAAGGCCGTGCAGGACGGCACCCAGGTCGCGGTGCTGGTGCCGACCACGCTGCTCGCGCAGCAGCACCTGGCCACGTTCGCCGAGCGCATGACCGGTTTCCCCGTGACGATCCGTGGACTGAGCCGTTTCACCTCCGACGCCGAGGCCAGGAAGATCCTCGCCGGGTTGGCGGACGGGACAGTGGACGTGGTGATCGGGACACACCGGCTGCTCGCCACGGGCGTGAGGTGGAAGAACCTCGGCCTGGTGATCGTGGACGAGGAGCAGCGCTTCGGCGTGGAGCACAAAGAGCACATCACGTCCCTGCGCACCCACGTGGACGTGCTCACCATGTCCGCCACCCCGATCCCGCGCACCCTGGAGATGTCGCTGGCCGGCATCCGCGAGATGAGCCAGATCCTCACCCCGCCCGAAGAGCGGCTGCCCGTGCTGACGTATGTGGGCGCGCACTCGGACAAGCACGTCGCCGCCGCCATCAGGCGCGAGCTGCTGCGCGAGGGGCAGATCTTCTACGTCCACAACCGCGTGCGGACCATCGACTCCACCGCCGCGAAGATCCGCGACCTGGTGCCCGAGGCGCGCGTCGTGGTGGCGCACGGGCAGATGGGGGAGGAGCAGCTCGAGCAGACGGTCGGCGGGTTCTGGAACCGCGAGTACGACGTGCTGGTCTGTACGACCATCGTCGAGACGGGCCTGGACATCTCCAACGCCAACACGCTCATCGTGGACCGCTCCGACCAGCTTGGCCTGTCGCAGATGCACCAGCTGCGAGGCCGCGTGGGCCGGTCACGTGAGCGTGGGTACGCCTACTTCCTGTACGACCCCGAGAAGCCACTCACCGAGACCGCCTACGACCGGCTCGCGACGATCGCGCAGAACAACGACCTCGGCGCCGGCATGGCCGTGGCGATGAAGGACCTCGAGCTGCGCGGCGCCGGCAACGTGCTGGGCGCGGAGCAGTCGGGGCACATCGCGGGCGTCGGGTTCGACCTCTACATCCGTCTCGTGGGCGAGGCGGTGGAGGCCTACCGCGCGGTCGCCGACGGGGAGAAGGTGGAGGTCGAGGAGGAGGTCGGCGAGATCCGCATCGAGCTGCCCGTCGACGCGTACATCCCCGTGGAGTACGTCGACGGCGACCGGCTCCGGCTCGAGGCGTACCGCAAGCTGTCGCAGGCGCGGGAGGCCGCCGACATCGACGCCGTGGTCGAGGAGTTGCTCGACCGCTACGGGCCGCTTCCCGCCGAGGCCCGCCGCGTGGTGTCCGTCTCGCGGCTGCGGTTGGTCGCGCAGAAGTACCGGGTGCGTGAGATCGTCCTGGCCGGATCGCGCCTGCGCGTGGGCCCGCTCGACCTGCTGGACTCGCAGCAGATGCGCCTCAAGCGCATGTACCCGGCCGCGCAGTACCGGGCCACGCAGAAGACCGTGCTGCTCCCGCTGCCCAAGGCCGCCGGCGCGCGTGCGGGTGCCGGCGGCGAGAAGGCGCGCGACGACGAGATGCTGCAGTACGCCGCCGACTTCCTCACGGCGATGGCCGGGGATCCGGAGGGGTCGAACCCGGTGATCCAGCCGGAGACGGCGCCCGCGCGATGAGCCCGGGCGGCGGGCGGCCCGACTCAGACGCGGACCCGGGCGGCGGGCGGCCCGACTCAGACGCGGACCCCGGCGGCGGGGGCGGGCACGGAAGCCCCGGCGGCCCCGGCGGCGCCCGCGATCCCCGCCGAGAAGAGGATTTCGCACGAGTCCACTCGACCGATACGAGCGAAACCCTCTTCTCGACGGGCGGCGGCGACCGGCTGGCCGAGGCCGTCGAGGTGATGGCCCGCATCCGCCGCGACGGCGAGTGGGAGTCCGCCCAGACCCACGCCTCCCTCCTGCCGTACCTGCTCGAGGAGTCGTGGGAGCTGGTCGACGCAGTGGCGGACGGCGACCGCGACGAGCTGGTCTCGGAGCTCGGCGACCTGCTGCTCCAGGTGCTGTTCCATGCCGCGATCGGGGCCGAGCGGGACGAGTCGCCGTTCGACGTGCAGGACGTGGCCGGGGCGTTGCTCGACAAGCTCCGACGCCGGGCGCCGTACTGGTTCACCGACGGGCCCGGTCGTGGGCCCGGGGCCCTCGATGCCGCCGAGCAGGACCGACTGTGGCAGGAGGCCAAGGCCGCCGAGCGCGCCGGTCGCCCACCGCGCGGTGTGGTCGAGGGGATCTCCTGGGACATGCCCGCACTGGCACTGGGGCAGAAGGTTCTCGAGCGCGTCCGGTCGGCCGGGATCCCCGACGATCTCGTGCCCGATCGGATGCGGGTCGTCCACGTCGGTGCCGGGGGGTTGTTCCACGCCGCCGCCCACGCCGCCGACGACGCCTCCGACGCCGACGGCTCCGGCTCGGCGGAGGTCAAGTACCGACGGGTGGTCCGCGAGTTCGCCGAGACCGTCAGGGCCGCGGAGTCGCGGCTGCCCGTGCCCGCGGCCGAGGCCGGCGCGGATGAGTGGCGCGCCGCGTGGCACCGCCGCACCGACCGGCACTGATCCACACCTCGGGAACACCCGCCTCCCGCACGCCGCCGACCCGCCCACGGGTGCGCCCGGCCGAGGGGTGGTCCTCGCAGTCACCTGCTGAGGGATGTGACACCGCTCTTAAGTTGACGGCACTCCGTTCGCTGAGCGCACACTCGCCGGGGTCGACGGCTGCCGGTTGATCTTGAGTCGTCGGCGCAGGCAGGCACCGCAATGTTTGCGTCTATCCGCAACCTTCTGGGCCTCACTGATCTGGCAACATTCATCCACAACGTTCCCTGAGTATCGGCCTCGGTGGAGAGGGCCGTTTGGGGTTTCCCTCCATCCCGAAGCGGGGTTGTGGGCCGTCAATGGGTGGGGAGCCGACTCCGTTTTGGATCTCCGGACAACGGCCCTGGCCTCGCCGATTCTCAGTTTCTCGTCAGGGTTCTCTATGCTGGGTCCGTTGTTCTGACAATAAAAGAGAGAAAGGCAGATATGGATTTGCTCGGCTCTCCCGCGCTGAGTGCGACTGCGCTTGTATTGCTACTGCTGCTGTTCTACGGCGGCACCATGCTCATGTCCATGCGGATCGCGCGCAAGGACGAGAACGCTGACAACTACATGACGGCCGGTCACCGGATCGGATTCGGCATCTCGGCGGCGTCGATGACGGCCACCTGGATCTGGGCCTCGTCGATGTACGCCTCGGTCAACTCCGGCTACCTCTACGGGGTGTCGGGACCGATCCACTACGGGCTCTGGGGTGCCCTGATGATCCTGTTCATCTACCCCTTCGGCCGACGAATCCGTAAGGTCGCGCCCCAGGCTCACACCCTGGCCGAGGTCATGTTCGCGCGCCACGGGCGCTTCTCCCAGCTGATGCTGGCCGGCTCCAACATCCTGGGCTCGGTCATCTCGCTGACGTCGAACTTCATCGCCGGTGGCGCCCTTATCGCGATGCTCAGCCCGTTCAGCTTCATGCAGGGCATCATCGTGATCGCCGCCGGTGTGCTGCTCTACACGCTGTGGTCCGGCTTCCGCGCCTCGGTGCTCACGGACTTCGCCCAGGTGCTGGCCATGCTCGGCGCGGTCATCATCATCGTGCCGTCGATGTTCTTCTTCCTCGGCGGTGTCGAGGTGTTCTCGAGCGGTGCGGCCAACCTGACCCCGCAGCAGAGCAACTTCTTCTCCTCGGACGCGTTCCTCAACCAGGGCGCGCCCTACATCGCGGCCGTGCTGGCTTACGCGATCGGCAACCAGACCATCGCCCAGCGCCTGTTCGCGGTGCGCGAGGACCTGATCAAGCCGACTTTCATCACGGCGACGATCGGCTACGGCGCCACGATCATCGGCATCGGCATGGTGGGCGTGCTCGCCCTGTACGCGGGTATCGATCCCGTGGACGGCGACCCCAACAACATCCTGCCGCAGGTGGCCGCTGAGTACCTGCCGGGCGTCCTGGTCGCGGTGTTCTTCATCATGATCATCGGGTCGCTCTCGTCGACCGCGGACTCCGACCTGTCGGCCATGTCGTCGATCGCCATGACCGACGTCTACGGACAGAGCCTGCGCAGCAAGGGCAAGGTCCCCAATCCGCGCACGATGCTCATCGTGGGCCGGCTCACGATGGTCCTCGCCACCGCTGCGGCCCTGGTGTTCGCCAACATCCGGTTCAACATCCTGGACCTGCTGGTCTTCGTGGGTGCTCTGTGGGGTGCCCTGGTGTTCCCGGTGATCGCGAGCTTCTACTGGAAGAAGGTCACCAACATGGCCTTCACCGTGTCCGTGCTCGCGGCGCTGGCGGTGTTCCTGCCGACCCGTTTCGGTGCCATCCCGGACAGCGGCGTGCTCGCGTACGGCATCGAGGCGCTGGCGGTGATCGGCGTGGGCGTGGTGCTCGGGCTGATGGTCTTCGGGTTCTTCGGCCTGCGCCCGGCGCTGGTCGTCGGCGCGATCGCGGCCCTGGGCAGTGCGCCGTTCATCTTCGGCTTCCTGCGTGACTACGACACCCTGACCGCTTCGCTCGTGGCGTACGCCGTGAGCACGATCGTCTGTGCCGCGATGTCCTTCCGTAGCTCGATGGACTTCGACTTCGCCAAGATCGCCGCCCGCACCGCCGACTACGACACGGCGGAATCGGCGGAGGCCCTCGAGGCGCAGTCCGACGACGACGGCCGCGACCAGAACGTCCGAACCGATGACGACGACGATGACCTCGTCCGCGTCTAGGAAGGAAGGCAGCTGACAATGACACCGATCCTTCTCACGATCTACGTCCTGATCTGGCCCGTCATCGTGGCCGGCGTCCTCGCCGTCCTCGTCCGTGGCTTCGTCAAGGAGGCCGCCGAGGCCAGGCGCGAAGGCGACCCGATCATCTAGGTCGGCACAGAGCCGGCCCGATGCAGTGCTGGCCCGCCACAGAGCTGGCCCGTTGCAGAGCTGGCCCGTTGCAGAGCAGAGCCCCCGGTTGGCAGTCGCCTACCGGGGGCTCTTCTCATGCTTGAACCCGGACCACGCCGAGAGCGAGCCTTGGACCGGGCGCGAGTCTCAGGCCAGGAGCGAGGCGTCGACCTCGTCCCACGAGCTGGCGCCGCTCAGCGACATGGTGAGGTCGATCTCGGCGAGCAGGTTGTCGAGCACCTCGCCGACGCCGTGTTCGCCGGCGATGGCCAGGCCGTAGACGTGGGGCCGGCCGATCGTCACCGCGTTCGCCCCGCACGCCATGGCCTTGACGACGTCGGTGCCGTTGCGGATGCCGGAGTCGAGCAGCAGTGTCGGCTCCGGGCCGACCGCCTCGCGGATCCGGACGAGGGCGTCGAGGGTGCCGATCGACCCGTCGACCTGGCGGCCGCCGTGGTTGGACACCATGACCGCGTCGACACCGGCATCGAACGCCTGCCGGGCATCGTCGGGGTGCAGGACGCCCTTGAGGACGATCGGCAGCCTCGTCCGGTCCCGCAGGGTCGCCAGGTGGCCCCAGCTCAGTGCCGGGTTGGAGAACGTGTCGAGGAACGTCTGCACGGCGGCGCGGGTCTCGGGGGCGCGCAGGTTCTCCCGCGTCGAGCCCGGGTGGTTGCGCGCCATCTCAAGCAGTGTGAGCGCCGCCTGCGGGGTGACCTTGACGGCAGCGGCATCGGCATCGGCGCCCGCGGCCGCACCCGCCGCGGCCTCGCGCTCGATCCGCTCGGCGACCAACTGCCGGAAGCGCGGGTCCGAGGTGTACTGCGCTATTCCGACGCCGCGGGTGAACGGCAGCGAACCAAGGTCGAGGTCCCACGGCCGCCAACCGAGGGTGGTGGTGTCGAGCGTGACGACCAGGGCCCCGGCGTCGATCGCCTCGGCGCGGGCGATGAAGCTGTCGACCAGTTGCTCGTCGCTGCTCCAGTACAGCTGGAACCAGCGGGGGCTGGCCTGCATCGCGGCGGCCGTGGCCTCCATGGGCGAGGAACCCTGCGAGGAGAAGATGTACGGCAGTCCGCGCCGGGCGGCGGCCCGGCCGACCATGACGTCGGCGTCGCGGCGGATGAGTCCGGCGGCGCCGATCGGGGCGACCAGGACGGGCGCGGGGAGCGTCTGCCCGAGCACCGTGGTGGAGATGTCGCGCCGGGAGGTGTTGCGGAGCATGCGTGGCACCAGCCGACGGCGGTCGAAGGCCTCGCGGTTGGCGGCCATAGTCTGCCCCGAGCCGGCTCCTCCGTAGACGTAGGCCCAGGCCTTCTTCCCGCCGGGTCGTCGCAAGAGCGCGCGGCGGGCGGCGGCTTCGAGCTTCTCCGCGCCGGTCGGCACCGCGGGGGTGATCCCGGAGACGCCAGAGCGGTAGATGACGTTCTGGCGCGCGCGGCCGAGCGTGTTTGTGATGGGGGTCACGAAGTCTGCCGTCATAGCCGTGAGCGTACTGAGTGGCTCGTCGCGTGCGCGGAGGAGGTGCCGCCCGGCGGGTCTACTCTGCGTTTCCGTCGGGCCGGCCGGACCGGTCCGCGCTGTCGACGGGCCGACGGACCATGGCGGTCGAGGACTGTCCGGGAAGCGTCGGCACGGAGCCCACTGCCTCGAACCCGAACCGCTCGTAGAGGCGACGGCTCGCCGGGGTGGTGGATTCGAGGAACGCCAGCGGGGTCGCGGAGTGGTCGACGACCCTCAGTCGGTGCTTCAGCAGTGCCGATCCGACGCCCTTGCCGCGGGCTCGGGGACCGGTGCCGATGTCGCGGATGTACCAGTGCGGTTCGGTGGGTCGGTAGGCCTCGATCTGGAGGGTGTGCCGGGCACCGCGGCCCAGGGGGAGCCGGCCCAGCGTCCACAGGGCCGCACCGGAGATCGCTCGCCGGGCGGTGCCCAGAGCGCCGGGGGCGGCAGGGGGCTGCCAGAGGACCGCGCCGACGACGCGGCCGTCGTCCATCGCGACGTCGACCCACTGGGGGTGTCGCCGCACCCGGCGGAGGTAGTACGAGGTGAGTTTGGTGTGCCGGGTCTCGTCCTCGGGCAGCGTGACCGACCATGCGGGGTCGTCGCGGAACGCCTCGCTGAGGATGCCGGCGATCGCGGGCGCGTCGGCACGCGTGGCGGTTCGGACGGTGACCATGGGCGGGCTCCTGGCGGGTGCGGGTCGGGTGCGGCGTCGGGCTCTTACGTCAGGTGCGCCGTGGTCAGACAGGTGAGGTCGTCGTCGCCGGTGGCGATCGGCACTGTCGAGGACTTCCCGTCGTGCTCGACTGTGAGGGTTCCGGTGAGGTCGCGGGGGAGCCACAGGCCGACGAACCCGTTGTCGTAGGCCGTGCGGGTCTCGTCGACGACCGTCTGCCCCGCCTCGTCGGTCACGGTGATGTCGACGGGCTCGCCGGCCATCTCGCCGAGGCAGGTGGTCAGACTGTGGAAGAGACAGTCGTGGGTCTGGTCCTCGTAGGGCGCGACGGCGAGGTAGAAGTGCTCGTCCGGCATCGGCAGGGTCGCGATGGAGCCGCCGGCGGTGTCGGTGAGGACGAGCTCGGTCGGCTGGACCGAGGCGAGGAGGGTGGCGGGGCGCTCGGCGACGGGCATGGTGTCGAGGTGCTCGATCACCCCGCGGGCGTCCATATCGGCCAGTCCGTACCGGTCGACGATCTCGGCCGCCGCCACCTGGCTCGACTCGGCCTGGTTCTGCCCGCTCTGGTTCTGTCCGCCCTGGTTCTGCGCGCCCTGGTTCTGCCCGCTGGGGCTCTGGTCCGCCTGGCCGGGTTGGGTGGCGCCGCAGGCGGTGAGGGTGAGCCAGCTCGCGGTGAGGGCCGCGGCCAGGGCCCGGCGACGCAGTCGAGGGGTGGTGGTCATTGCTGGGCGGGCTCCTTGTCGCGTATCACGCTGTCGGGTATCACGCTGCCGGGTGCCGCGTGGCCTGTCAGGCCTCACAATGCGCAGGCCTCACATCGCGGCGAGCATCTCACGCATGCGCGCGATCTCCTGCTGCTGGGTGTCGATGATCGACCGGGCCAGGTCGACGGTCGGCTGATAGGTACCGTCCGATACCTCCCCCTGTGCCATGTCGATGGCGCCCTCGTGGTGGGCGATCATCTGCTCCAGGTACAACCGCGCGGCGTCGGTGCCCTCGGCGTCGAACAACTGCTGGAGCTCGTCGGCGGAGAGCATGCCGTCCATCATCGACATGTCGTTGCCCATCACGGGCATGCCGCCGCCCCCGTGACCCCGGTGGCCGTCGCGCGGTCCGGGCGGCTGGCCCCATTGATCGAGCCACGCTTCCATCTGATCGATCTCGGGGTTCTGTCCGGCCTTGATCTCCTCGGCGAGGGCGGTGACGTCGGCGGGCACGTCGGGCTTGGCGAGCATGATGTCGCTCATCTCGATCGCCTGCTCGTGGTGCGGGATCATCATCCGCACGAACATCACGTCGGCGGCCGAGCGCTCACCCTCATCGGCGGGAGCGTCGGCGCCGGGCTCGGACGGGGCGTTCGTGCCGGACTCCGCGCTGGCGTCGGCGGAGGTGCCGGCCGGGGCAGCCGCGGTCGCCGTGTCGTCCCCGCCCCCGGTGCAAGCGGTCAGGGTCAGGGCGGACGCGGCCACGGCGGCGGAGACCAGGAGCGTCGTGCGGGTCATGGCGGGTGTCCTCTCCTCGGGGATCGGCAGGCGTGCTCAGCCCAGGGTATGCAGTACTGCGAGTCCGAGCGCCCCGCACGCCGCGGCGACGAGCAGGGAGGCGAGCGTGCCGATGATGAATCGCTCGCTCACCGCGGGGTTCTCGCGGATCTCGGGGTATCGGCCGAGGGCCTTGATGGCCACGACCACCGCGGCGAGCTCGAAGCGCCCGGCGAGGATGGCCGCGGTGAGTCCGACACGTTCGAGGATCCCGATCCACATCCCCCCGCGCAGCACCTCGCGGACAGCCGGGGCGGGGTCGTCGCGGCGGCGCACCACCGGAGTCCGCGTGTCGCCGCTGACCTCGACGGTCGGGGGTTCGGGGACCCGCGCCGAGCGCAGGACGAGCGACGCGATGGGCGAGCCGAGCGCGGCGGAGGCGATCAGGCTCAACGCCACGACGATCGCGACGAGGATCCAGTCGGGCCAGCTGCTCATCGGTCGGCCTTCCCACGCGCGCCGTCCGCGGCCTTCCCGCGCTGGCCGCTCGCCGGGCTGCCGGCCCCGCCCACGGCCGCGTCGTGCGCGCCGCCGAGCAGCCGGTCGAGCACCGGGTACGCGGCGCGCTCCTCGCGGATCTGCGACAGCCGCAGCGCCCCGGTGACCGAGGCGGGCGTGATGCCCAACTCCTCGGCGGCGGCGACCTGGGTGGGGGAGCGGTCGACGGCGTCCACCACCCGCCACTGCGCGTCGGTGCGTCCGAGCACGAGTGGCGCCACCAGTGCCCATACCGCCTCGCAGTCGGCGGCCCACGCCGTCGCCGAGCCGCGGTCGTCCCGCGATCCGGGGTCGCCCGGCACCCGTATGGCCACCGAGCCGGGGAGGCCCTTCGCGGCGTCGACGGCGTCGCGGGCGGCGAGGTAGGCGTCCCCGCGACCGGCCCTGGTCCCGGAGGAGTAGGACTCGTCGTCGACCTCCCCCGCCCCGACACCGCAGTGCCAGTCACCTTCGCGCAGGGCGACGAGCAGCGCCGACCGCACCGCGGCAGGGTCGTCGAGCAGGCCCTGGACTTCGTCTCCGGCCGTGCGCTCGAACGCGGCCGCGGTCGGGATGTCCGCCAGTGCGTCGATCAGGGCGGGTACCCGGTCGGCGCTGCTGCGGCTGCGGCGTTGGTCGATGGTCACCACGTACATGGGGCGATCGTGCCACACACCGCCGACATAAGGTGAAAACACCTAAAAGTGACGAATTAGCCGTTATCGGCTAATTGCGCGAACTGAGGCGTTCAGGCCTCACGCGCGCGCGCCGTCTCCGCAGGTGCCGAGGGGATCCGCGCCGCCCGCAGCCCGTTGAGGATCACGATGACCTCGGCGACCTCGTGGACCAGGACCACCGCGGCGAGCCCGAGGGCGCCGGTGATCGCCAGTGGGACCAGGGCGGTGATGAGGATCAGTGAGAGGACGATGTTCTGGTTGATGATCCGGCTGCCCCGGCGGGCGTGGGCGAGGGCCCGGGGCAGGAGGCGCAGGTCGGTGCCGGTGAAGGCCACGTCCGCGGACTCGATCGCGGCGTCGGATCCGGTCGCGCCCATCGCGATGCCGACGTCCGCGGTGGCCAGTGCCGGGGCGTCGTTGATGCCGTCGCCGATCATCGCCGTGGGCCGGGTGCGGGCGAGCTCGGCGATCGCGTCGGCCTTGTCGCCGGGCGAGAGGTCGGCGCGGATGTCACCGATGCCGGCCTGCGCGCCGAGAGCGGCCGCGGTGCGTGGGTTGTCGCCGGTCAGCATGCTCACGCCGATGTGGTGGTCGGCCAGGGTGGCGACGACGACGAGGACCTCCGGCCGCAGTTCGTCGCGGATGCCGATGGCGCCGATCGGGCGGCCGTCGCGGTGGACCACCACCACGGTCATGCCCTCGTGCTCGAGGGTCGTGATTTGCCCGGTGAGCTGTCCGGCGGCGAGCCGGCGTGGTGAGCCCACGGTGACGAGGTGTCCGTCGATGGTGCCGCAGATCCCGTGCCCGGCGGACTCCTCGACGTGCTCGGCGTCTGCGATTCCCGGCGCGGAGACCCGCGGGTCTGCCGGGTCCTGCCGGGAGGCCCCGGCGAGGGCGGCGGAGGTGATGGCGGCCGCCAGCGGGTGGGTGCTGTGGCCCTCGACGGCCGCGGCCAGGGACAGCACCTCGGACTCGCTGGTGCTCGGGGTGGTGAGGACGCGGACGACCGAGGGCTCGTTGCGGGTGAGGGTCCCGGTCTTGTCCATCGCGAGGTGACGGATGGTGCCGAGCCGTTCGAACGCCGCCCCGGACTTCACGACGACACCGAACCGGCTGGCCGCGCCGATCGCGGAGACCACGGTGACGGGCACCGAGATCGCCAGTGCGCAGGGCGAGGCGGCGACCAGGACGATCAGCGCGCGGGTGATCCACAGCTCCGGGTCGCCGAGCAGTGAGCCGAGGCCCGCGACGAGCAGGGCCAGCACGAGGACCCCGGGGATCAGCGGGCGGGCGATCCGGTCGGCGAGGCGGGCCCGGTCGCCCTTCTCGGTCTGGGCGCGCTCGACGAGGCCGACGATCGTGGTGAGCGTGTTGTCGGTGCCCGGGGCGGTGGTGGTGAGGTCGAGGAGGCCGGAGGTGTTGATCGAACCGGCGAGGACGCGGTCGCCGGGCGTGACCTCGACGGGGATCGACTCGCCCGTGACCGCGGAGGCGTCGACGCTGCTACGGCCGCGGGCCACGATCCCGTCGGTGGCGACGCGCTCGCCCGGGGCCACGACGAGCATCTGGTCGACACGAAGCTCGGCGGTGGGGATCTCGATGGTGCGGGCACCCCGGCGGACGGTGGCGGTGTCCGGGACCAGCGTCAGCAGGGAACGCAGGCCGGAGCGGGCGCGGTCCATCGCCTTGTCCTCGAGCGCCTCGGCGATCGAGTAGAGGAAGGCCAAGGCTGCGGCCTCCTCGACGTAGCCGAGGATCACGGCGCCCACGGCGCTGATGGTCATGAGCAACCCGATGCCGAGCCGGCCGCTGGTGAGCAGCCCGCGGATCGCTGCCGGGGCGAACGTCGACCCGCCGAGCAGCAGGCCGATCCAGAACAGGGCCTGGCCGGCCGGTCCGGCTCCCGACCACTCTGCCCCCCACCACTCTGCCGCGAGGCCCGAGACGAACGCGACGCCGGACGCGGCCGGGATGAGGACCGCCGGGTCCTTCCACCACGGTCGATCCTTCTCCTCGGGGTCGGCGGGCGCCGGCGCCTCGCAGCCGCACGCGGAGGTCATGACGCCGCGCACGTGGGGCAGTCGGAGACCGCGCACTCGGCGTCGCGGTCCACGGCGAGTGTGATGTCGAGCAGCGCGGTGAGTGCGGCCTCGAGGTGCGGGTCGGCGATCTCGTAGCGCATCTGCCGCCCCTCGGGCGCGGCCACGGCGATCCCGCAGTCCCGCAGGCACCCGAGGTGGTTGGAGACGTTGGGCCGGGTCAGTTCGAGTTCGCGGGCGAGGTCGGCCGGGTACCGGGGCCCCTCGAGCAGGCACAGCAGGATCCGGGACCGGGTGGGGTCGGCCATCGCGCGGCCGAGCCGATGCATCACGTCGAGGCGGGTGGCACGCGTCAGCATACGCTGAACTGTACAACGCACGCTGAACTGACGTTGAGCCACCAGGCGGCTGTCTGGCCTCCTCGCCGCCATAGCCCGCCGACAAGAGGAATTCGTGCACCCGTCTCTCGGGCGATACGCGCGAAATCCTCTGCTCGGTAGGCAGGCAGGCAGGCAGGCAGGCAGGCGGGAAGGCAGGCGGGCGCGGGTCGGGGCGGGGGCCCCTCGGGGGAGTCCGGCGTCAGGTGGTGGCGGGGCGGCCAATGTCGGGCCGGGAGTCGCCGAAGGTCTCCTTGCGCTCGCGGTCGCGGACCCGCTCGCCCCACGCGTCGAGCCGGGCGCGGCCGAACGGCGTGCGGTAGCGCAGCGTGTTGAGCGTGACGAGATAGGCGTGGGCCCACGGCGGCCGGACGGGCAGGCCGAACTCGCGCATCGACTCACGTCCCAGCAGCACGGTGAGCATGCTCAGCAGCCGCTCGTGCCCCACCCGGGCGCGCAGTCGGGGCAGCGGCCCGCTGCGGTGGCGGCGTCGTTGGGACTCCACCAGGGCCTGCGTGAGCTTCGGTCCGGCCTCGGAGATACCGGCCTGGGACAGCAGGATGTGGTAGTTGACGCGGTGGCGTTCGCGTTCGCCCTCGACCAGGTAGTGGTCGGCCACGCCCATGAGCCAGCCGACGTAGCGCCACATGTGCATCACCGCGTCCGAGTCCTTGCGGCTCACCGGCACGCCGAGGGTGCGCACCCCGAGCAGGACCACGGCGTCGAACAGGCCGAGGGTCGAGGCCAGGTCGCTCTGGTTGATGGGCAGGCCCCAGCGCTGGCTGTCCCAGCGCGGCTCCATGGCGTTGTTGACCACCGCGTGCATGGCCCGCACGTGGCCGGTCAGTCGCCACGCCTCACCGCCCGGCCGCAGCCCGTCCGGGATGGACAGCGACATGGTCCAGTGGCTGGTCTCGGCCAGGCGGCGCAGCGTGGTCTCGCCGGTCAGGCCGCCGGTCGCCACCAGCAGGTCGGTGGGTCCGCCGAACCGGTAGCCGCCGATGAGGGACAGCTGCAGCAGGATGTCGGCGGCGTTCTGGCCGAAGCGCAGGTAGGCCTTCTGTCCCCGCTCGATCTTCTCCCAGTCGACCCACTCCGGGGTGTCCTCGAGATGCGCGATGTAGTCCCGCAGGATCTGAGGCGCGTCGTCGGGCAGGCCGGCCGAGCCGGAGTGCAGCGCCTCGTCGAGCTGGCGGCGGGTCACCGCGCCGGGCTCGCCGGACCGTAGCCGCATGGCGCGGGCGAGCTGATCGCCCAGATCGTCACGCTCGAAGTAGTCGCGACCGATCCGGTCCATGAGCTTCTCATCGAGGTGGCCCACGCCGGCGATCGGCTTGAGGGCGCGGCCGAGGCGACGGCCACGCTCCTCACCCTCGCGGAAGCGCTGGGGGTACGGCATTACGGATGCTGTCTTCTCGGGCGTAACGGTCATGCCATGACTATGACGCGAGTTTTTACTCGCATACAATTCGCGTTTATGAGAAGGGTGCCCAAGCAGGCGAGATCCCGCGCGATGGTGGAGCGGATCGTGGAGGCTGCTCGCGTTGTGCTCGTGCGCGACGGCTACGAGTCGTTCACCACCAACCGCGTCGCCGACGAGGCGGAGGTCAGTCCGGGATCGCTGTACCAGTACTTCCCGGACAAGTCCGCGCTGGTCGCGGTGGTCATGGACCGGTGGTCGGCGGAGATCTCCGACCGGGTCGCGGCATCGCTCTCGGCCACGGGCCCGGTCGACGTGAAGAGCCCGGCGACGGCCCGGTCGATCGCCGACGCCCTGCTCACCGCGCTCGAGGCCGACGCTGGACTGCTGCGCATCATGTGGGAGGAGCTGCCCGCGGTGCGGCACCGGGCGGCGCAGCACGCCCTGGAGCAGCGGGTCCGCGAACTGTTGGCGGTCTACCTCGCGGCCGCCGGCGCCACGAGCGGGGACCCGGCGGCCCGGGCGTGGGTGATCGTCATGGCGGTGGAGAACATCGCCGTGCGGTGGGTGCTGGACCGTCCCGCCATCAGCCGGGACGCGCTGCTCGACGAGCTCACCTCGCTGGCCGGGGGCTTCGGCGGGCGCGGCTGACCGCGGCGGGCCCGCCGCTTACCTCGGCGCCCGCGGCTGCCCGGACGCGCGAGGTGCCGGCCCGCCGGGAATCGGGGGATACCCCGACGCGCTGCCGGGCCCCGCTCGGGCAGACTTGAGCGCGATGCCCACCCTGACCCCCCGCGCCACCGCGAGTCTCGCGGGCCTGGTCGCCGTTGCCGTGTTGTCGTCGTCGTGTTCCTACGGGCCCACCCGCGAGGCGCCGACGCCCATCCCCCCGGGCATCCCGCCCGCCGCCGGGGCCCCGGTGCCGAGCGTCGACATCAACGCGCCGGGCCGCACCTCCGACCAGCTGCGCGAGTGGGCGGCGGGCCTCAACGAGCCGATGAATATCCCTGTCGCCGCACTCGCTGCCTACGGCAACGCCGCCGAGACCATGCGGCAGACCCGTCCCGAGTGCAACCTCGCCTGGACGACGCTCGCCGGGATCGGGCACGTGGAGACGCGGCACGGCCGGTACCGCGGGGCGTCATTGAGTGACGACGGCTACGCGCTCCCGCCGATCATCGGCATCAAACTCGACGGCTCGCCCGGCTTCGCCGACATCCCCGACACCGACGGCGGCGAGCTGGACGGCGACACCGAGAACGACCGGGCCGTCGGGCCGATGCAGTTCATCCCCGAATCGTGGCGCAAGTACGGCGTCGACGCCAACGGCGACGGGCGCGCCGATCCGAACCAGATCGACGACGCCGCCGTGTCCGCCGCGCGCCTGCTGTGCACGAACGGGGGAGACCTCTCGCAGGCCGAGAACTGGCAGCGGGCCGTGCTCGCCTACAACGCGTCGCGCGAATACGTCATGGACGTGCGCGACGCGGCGGCCGCCTACTCGGTGGGGACGACCGCGCCGTAAGGGGGCGCAGTAGGGGGACGCCACGCTGGGGACTGCCTCACCCATCGGGATGCGACTGACCTACGGGGCCCCGCAGGTGCGGCGGGCAATCCGACAGGTGAGGTGTGGGCGCCGCTGCGTGGGCGCCGCGAACTACGCTGCTGAGTCGGCCGAGTTTGCAGGCGAGATCACCAACGGCGGGAGTCCCACACCCATGTCAGCACCGACGTCGACGCGCCGGCAGTCCGCGGGCGCCCCGACCACGGCGGATGCGCCGACCACCGCCAACGGGCTCCTGCTCCGCGCGGTCCGGCGCCGCCGGCACCTGGTGGTCCCAGGCCTGGTGCTCATGACCCTGTGGCAGTTGTGTGAGGCGCTGGTGCCCATCGCGATCGGCGTGATCGTCGACGTCGCGATCATCCCGCTCGACCGGTGGGCCCTGCTGTGGTCGGTCGTCGGGCTCATCGCGCTGTTCACCGTGCTCAGCCTCGGCTACCGGTTCGGCGCGCGGATGAGCAACCGGGCGCTGCAGGAGGAGGCGCACGATCTGCGGGTCGAGGTGACGCGGGTGCCGCTGACCCGGCGCCGCGCGATGGACGGTGCGAGATCCGGTGACGTGCTCTCGGTGTGCTCGGCCGACGCCGACGTAGCCGCGCTGGTATTCCGGCAGATCGCGCTGGGCGGGTCGGCGGTGATCAGCATCGTGGGGATCTCGGTCTACCTGTTGTGGACCGACTGGCTGGTCGGGCTCATCGTGCTCATCGGCGTCCCGCTCAGCCTGGTGCTGGTGGCCCTGCCCAGCCGCGCCATCTCCCGGCACAGCACCGCCCAGCAGGCCGCGATCGGGCGGGCGAGCAGCCGCGCGACGGACATCATGGCGGGCCTGCGTGTGCTCAAGGCCGGCGGCGGGGAGCGCTGGGCCGCGGAGCAGTACCGCACGGCGTCCGAGGAGGCGGCCGCGGCGGGGATCGTCACCGCCGAGCGGACGGGGCGGGTCCAGGGGATCGGCTCGCTCGGCATGGCCGTGGTCCTGGCGCTGGTCCTGCTGGCCGCCGGCTACCGCGTCCTGGCCGGGGAGATGGAGATCGGCACGCTCGTCTCCGTGGTGGGCGTGGCCGTCTTCTTTGAGGAGCCGGTGCGGATGATCACCCAGATGGTGTCGATCTCCGCCCGGTCCCACGGCGCGGCGCAGCGGCTCGTCGACCTGCTGGGGTCGGCGCCGGTCGACGACTCCGGCGACGAGGTCCCCGCGGGGGCGCGGTTGGAGGTGCGCGGGCTGGCACTGCCCGACGGCCGCCCGCTCGACCTGGAGGTGGCCGAAGGTGAGGTCGTCGCTCTCGTGGCCGATCAGCCCGCCGCCGCGAACGCTGTCACCCTGGCGATCGCCGGGCACGGCGACGGGGCCGACGCCGTCCTGGTGGGCGGGCACCGACGCAGTCACCTGGCGCCCGCGATCGCCGAGCATCTCGTCGCCGCGCCGCACCGAGTGGACCTGTTCGTCGGCACCATCCGTTCCAACATCGCGATGAAGCACGTCGGCGCGGGGGACGACGACGAGCTCGGTGGCCCGGGGGTCGGCGGTTCGGGACATGGCGGCCCGGGGGACGACGACGAGCTCGGTGAGTCCGGTGCCGGTGGCGAGGCCGCCACCCCGATCTCTCATGAGGTCCTGCGCGCCTCGGCCGTCGCGGAGATCATCGAGCACCTGCCCGACGGGCTCGACCACGCGGTGCAGGAGGGCGGGCGGAACCTCTCCGGCGGTCAGCGCCAGCGGATCGCGCTCGCCCGAGCCCTCCACGCCGACCCGGACGTCCTCGTTCTCCACGAACCGACCAGTGCGGTCGACGCCGTCACCGAGTGGGAGATCGCCCAGGCCGTCCGCCGACTGCGAACGAGTCGGCCGCGGCAGGCCACGCTGATCGTCACGTCGTCGCCGCCGTTCCTCGCGACCGCCGACCGGGTCGTCCACCTGCCCCGCAGCGGCGAGACGCGCACGGGCACCCACCTCGAACTGCGCGAGGCGTCGGCCTCCTACCGGACGGCGGTCGACCGATGAGCACAACCGAGACGGGGACGACCCGCGAGATGACGACCACCGCCGTGTCGATCCACGCCACCGCCGCGGACGGCCCGGACGCGGCAGGATCCTCCGGCGCGCTGCCGCTGGCGACGGGCCGCGAGTCCCTGGCCGTCCTGTGGCCGCTGCTCCGGCAGCGGCGCGGATACCTGGCGCTGGTGTGCCTGGCCGGGCTGATCGGATCCGTGGCGGGCCTCGTCGCGCCGTGGGTGATCGGCCGGCTCGTCGATGACCTGCCCGGCAGCGAGGACTACACCGCCGTGTGGATCGGCGCGGGCGCGATCGCCATGGCCGGCATCGTGGGCGCCGGCTGCACCTGGGCCGGCCAGGCCTGGCTCGCCCGGCTCACCGAACCGACCGTCGCCCGTCTGCGCGAGATGGTGATGGACCGCTCCCTGCGCCTGGGCGCGGCGCAGATGGAGACGACCGAGACCGGTGACCTCGTCTCCCGCGTCGCCGAAGACGCCCGCGAGATCAGCCAGGCCGCGACCGCCGTGATCCCGCTCGTCGTGCAGTCGGCGTTCACGGTGATCGTGTCCGGGGTGGGGCTGGCCACGGTCGACTGGCGGCTCGGGCTGGTGGGGCTGCTCGCCCTGCCGATGTACTGGACGACCCTGCGCTGGTACCTGCCCCGGTCCGGCCCCATCTATGCCGCCGAGCGCGCCGCCTTCGGCAGCCGGGCCAGCCGTCTCCTCGGCGGGATCTCCGGGTCCCGGACCCTGCACGCCTACGACGCCCAGGACTCCGAGCTGGAGCGGATCACCGCCGCGTCCGCCCGCGCCCGGGACCTGTCCATCCAGGTGTTCCACTTCGTCACCCGCGCCTTCAGCCGCAACAACCGCGCCGAGGTCACCGTCCTCGGGCTGCTGCTGGTCGTGGGGTTCTTCCTCGTGGACTCCGGCGCCATCACCGCCGGTGCCGTGACGACCGCCGCGTTGCTGTTCCATCGGCTGTTCAACCCGATCGGTGCGCTGGTCGGCATGGTCGATCAGGTCCAGTCCGCCGGGGCCTCGCTGGTGCGGATGGTCGGAGTCATCACCATGCCCGTGCCCGAGCGCACCGCCGCGCTGCACTCCACCGCCGCCGGGGCCGGCCCGCTCGAGCTCACCGGCATCACGCACACCTATGGAGAGGGCGCTCCCGCTCTGATCGACGTGGACCTCACGGTCGCGCCGGGCGAGGTGGTCGCGGTGGTCGGA
This sequence comes from Dietzia sp. 111N12-1, assembly GCF_001658045.1. Classification (NCBI taxonomy): domain Bacteria; kingdom Bacillati; phylum Actinomycetota; class Actinomycetes; order Mycobacteriales; family Dietziaceae; genus Dietzia; species Dietzia sp. 111N12-1. The sequence continues at coordinate 96,585 of NZ_LSSV01000021.1, forward strand.
TCCACGGGCGCCGGCAAGAGCACGCTCGCGCTGGTCGCCGCCGGCTCGGTGGTTCCGACGCGGGGGAGTGCGCGACTGGGTGGGGTCCCGCTGACCGACGTCGACCCGGTGGAGCTGCGGCAGCACGTCACGATGGTCTCGCAAGAGGTGCACACCTTCGCGACCACCGTGGTCGAGAACGTCCGCGCGCCCCGGCCCGATGCGGGCCTCGCCGAGGTACGCGCCGCGCTGGAGACCGTCGGTGCCGATTGGGTCGACGACCTGCCCGACGGCGTCGACACCCTCATCGGTGAAGGCGGGCATGCGCTCGACCCCATGCAGAGCCAGATGATCGCGCTGGCCCGCGTCGAGCTGGCCGACCCGGACGTGGTGATCCTCGACGAGGCCACGGCCGAGGCCGGGTCCGCCGGCGCCCGCCGCCTCGACGTGGCGGCCGCCGCGGTGCTCCGCGACCGGGCCGGTTTGGTGGTCGCGCACCGGTTGAGCCAGGCCGCGGCCGCCGACCGGATCCTGGTGATGGACCACGGCCGGATCGTCGAATCCGGCACGCACGACGATCTGCTCCGCGCGGACGGGCGGTACGCCGAACTCAGCCGGGCGTGGTTCGGGGCGTGAGGTCGGTAGGTGGCGGACTGCGATGCCGGTGGTGGTGCGCGCGCCGCGAAGGGTGACGACATCCACGGCCGCAGCGGCCGGCCGGTGAAGAGTACGGACTCTGCGGCTCGAACAGAGCCGTGCTCACGTGGCTCGCGGATCGCAGGAGCAGCGCCCGGCTGTCAGCGCGCCTAACCGAGCTCGTCCGCCACTCGGACGGCGGGGATCCAGTCGATCCCGAACACCCGGGCAACCTCCGCAAAGGTCGAGGCGTCCGCATCGGTGCTGGTCGCCGACGCGATGAGACGGGACAGCATCACCGTCCCGGCCCGCTCCTCGATCGTGCCCGCCGTCGCCAGAAGCCTTCCGTGCCGGTGCTGTGGTCGTATGTCAGAAGTCCGATACTGATGCCACTGGCCGGCAGGTTACATCCGTGTACCAGGACGCGTCGTCTGGGTCTCTCGACCTCGGCTCCCTCACTGCCGGCAACCTGTTCGGCTCTTCCAACTAGGCCTGGGACGACGTGGCCGGTACTGACCCGGCCTACGCAACCACGACGCCCCGCAGCCCTCTGGAGGCCCCTGGCGTTCGCCCGTAACGGCAAGCCTCTTGAGGGGCTTGTCGGAGCGGTGTCCTATCATAAAAACATCCCTCACATTTAGGAGTTTTTATGCCGCCGATCGACCTCAATGTCCCGCTTTTCCCGTCTCTGCCCGGCACGGGCGGTGAGCAGATTGGGGCCGTGATCGGTTCCATTGTGCTGGCACCGTTCCTCTACGCCACGAGCCAGATCGGGCTGGCTCTTGGGCTCACTGGAAGCCTCGCCTCAGTCGAAATGAGCGTCGGCGGCGGTGGGTACTACTACTGAGCCTCAGCCCTCTGACAGCCCTCGCACTGTGTCCTGGTGCGAGGGCTGTCATGTGGACTTGATCGCTCTGTGGCGGTCTTCTGTGGCTACTTCTTGGCGGCGCCGTACCAATCGGGCGTTCTGGCCGGAAGAATTAGAGCGAGTCGGCGGCTCACGGGTGCGTGGTGGGGTTTGCGTCGGTTTTGTCAGAGTCCGAATGCTCCGCCGCTGATCAGGATGAAGGCGCCCAGGCCGATCAGGACAGTCGGGAACAGGATATGTTCCCAGCGCTCTAGGACTTCGGCGATCGGTCGGCGGGTGGCGACGAACTTGGCCAGGCCCACCAGTCCCGCCACCAGCACCAGGAACACGATGCAGTAGGCAACTACGGCTCCCGTGCCCACGTTGAGAAAGACGGGGACGTAGACGCCGATGTTGTCGCCGCCGTTGGCGAAGGTTACGCCGGCCACGGTCCACACGGCGACGTTCTTGCCCTCGACCTTTGCATCGTCGTCGTCATCATCGTCCCCGCG